>NZ_JBEZGJ010000115.1:0-24353 GCF_040649965.1 Micromonospora sp. NPDC048843 | reverse complement strand
CTCACGGGGTCGGGGGCGGCGCGGGGGGTTGTGGGGCCCGGCCCCGGCCGGTGTTCCAGCGACTGCTCAGCAGTCGTCGTGCGTCTGACTGCTCAGCAGTCGTCGTGCGTCTGGCTGCTCAGCAGTCGTAGTACATGGCGAACTCGTGCGGGGTCGGGCGCAGGCGCACCGGGTCGACCTCGTTGGCGCGCTTCCAGTCGACCCAGGTGGAGATCAGGTCGGGGGTGAAGACGCCGCCGTCGAGCAGGTAGTCGTGGTCGGCCTCCAGCGAGTCGAGCACTGCCGACAGCGAGCCCGGCACCTGCTTGACGTCGCCCCACTCCTCCGGCGGGAGGTCGTAGAGGTCCTTGTCGATCGGCGTCGGCGGCTCGATCTTGCTCTTGATGCCGTCGAGGCCGGCCATCATCATGGCCGAGAAGGCCAGGTAGACGTTGGCCGACGGGTCCGGGACGCGGAACTCGACGCGCTTGGCCTTCGGGTTCGCGCCGGTCACCGGGATGCGGGTGCAGGCGGACCGGTTGCGCTGCGAGTAGACCAGGTTGACCGGTGCCTCGAAGCCCGGCACCAGACGACGGTACGAGTTGATCGTCGGGTTGGTGAAGGCCAGCAGCGACGGCGCGTGGTGCAGCAGACCGCCGATGTACCACCGGGCCATGTCGGACAGGCCGGCGTAGCCGGTCTCGTCGTAGAACAGCGGCTCACCGTTGAGCCAGAGGCTCTGGTGGGTGTGCATGCCGGAGCCGTTGTCACCAAAGAGCGGCTTGGGCATGAAGGTCGCGGTCTTGCCGTTGGCCCAGGCCTCGTTCTTCACGATGTACTTGAAGAGCTGGAGCTGGTCACCGGCGTGCAGCAGGGTGGAGAACCGGTAGTTGATCTCGGACTGGCCGGCGGTGCCCACCTCGTGGTGCGAGCGCTCCACGTTGAAGCCGGTGTCGACCAGGCGGCGCACGATCGAGTCACGCAGGTCGGCGTAGTGGTCGACCGGCGGGACGGGGAAGTAGCCGCCCTTGTACGCGGTCTTGTAACCACGGTTGCCGCCCGGCTCTTCGCGGCCGGTGTTCCAGGCGCCCTCGATCGAGTCGATGTAGTAGAACGACTGGTGCGCCGAGGTCTCGTGGCGGATCGAGTCGAAGATGTAGAACTCCGCCTCGGCGCCGAAGTAGGCGGTGTCGGCGATGCCGCTCGCCGCCAGGTACGCCTCGGCCTTCTTCGCCACGTTGCGCGGGTCGCGGCTGTAGGCCTCGCGGGTGAACGGGTCGTGGATGAAGAAGTTGAGCGCGAGCGTCTTCTGCGCGCGGAACGGGTCGATGAACGCGGTGGCGACATCCGGGAGCAGGAGCATGTCCGACTCGTGGATCGCCTGGAAACCGCGGATCGACGAACCGTCGAACGCGAGGCCGTCGGTGAAGAGGTCGTCGTTGACGGACTCGACCGGCAGATTGAAGTGCTGCATCACGCCGGGCAGGTCACAGAAGCGAACGTCGACGAACTTCACGTCCTCGTTCTTGAGGTATCGCAGCAGTTCCTCGGGGTTGGCGAACACACATCCTCCTGGCACGTCCACGGGGTGGCTAGGCTTCTGGCGACGCTATGGCCGGGGGGTTGCCCGGCCGTGTCTCCGTTGTTTCTGCCGTGTTACGTCCCTCGCGGAGCGTCAGCTACGCCCCGGCCGCGCTTCCGGCCCGCCAGGAACGCCGTACCGACTGTGCCAGTGTAATGACATCTGATGCCTTTGGCCTGAATCGGCACGCAGCGGCGGCGGCACCCGGCAAGCCCTCATGCCGGCGCGGATACCCTTGACCGCTGTGACCAATCCGCACCTTCCGGCAGCGCCGGCCACCGACCCCACCTTCACCGCTCCGAGCCTCGGTCGGCGGTTCGGGGCGCTGATCATCGACTGGGTGCTCTGCCTGCTGGTGTCCAACTTCTTCGCCGACCCGGTACGCGACGGCTGGGCCCCGGTGCTGGTGCTCGTCCTGGAGTACGGCATCTTCCTCGGCCTGTTCGCCCAGACGCCGGGCATGTACATCACCAGGATCCGCTGTGTGAACTGGCACGACGGTGGCCGGATCGGCGTGCTCAGGGGCCTGATCCGTGGCCTGCTGCTAGCCCTTGTCGTCCCCGCACTCATCATGGACGAGCACCGGCGCGGCCTGCACGACCGAATCGCCGGCTCGGTCATCGTCGACGCCCCCCGCGGCTGAGCCAACCCCACCAAGGCCGGCCCGGGAGAGTCCAAGGTCGAGTCCGAGTTCGGTCGATCATGGAGTTGTGGTGCCCGGCTTGGTGCTGTACGGGCACTTCGTCACCCAGCACAACTCCATGATCGACGAGGCGCTGACGCCGCGCGCGAAAGAGCCGGACCCGTGCGGGTCCGGCTCTTTACGCGTACACCTGGGGTCAGCGGCCCCGCGACTGGCGGAAGGCGCCTGGGGGCCGCATGTTCTTCGGGATCGCGCCCTTGGGCATCTGTGGCCGGGCGGTGAGCGCCTTGAGTCGCTTGTCCAGCGAGTTGACGTCCTTGCCGGAGAGGGCGCGGGGCAGGCGCAGCAGCGTCGTCCGCAGCTTGCGGATCGGCAGCTCGCCTTCCTCCTGCCCGATCACGTAGTCGTGCAGGGGAGCGGAGCCGATCACCTTGGCCAGCCGCCGCTTCTCCTGGCCGAGCAGGCCACGCACCCGCTGCGGGTTGCCCTCGGCAAGCAGGATCACGCCCGGACGGCCGATCACCAGGTGGACCATGTCCATCTGAGTGGTCGAGCTGACCGCCGGGGTAACCCGCCAGTCGCCGCGCATGTTCTCCATGATCTGCGCCGCCGCGCCGGGTTGCCCCTCGGCGGCGTTCATCATCGCCTTGTTGGACCGCAGGTTGAGCACGATCAGCACCGCGAGCAGGACGAACAGGATGCCGATTGGCAGCCAGATCCAGCTCCAGAGGATGACCGCGACCACGGTGAGCGCGAGCGGGATGAGCACCGCGGCGGCGACCAGCGGCGCGAACCACCGGTCCTGCTTGGCGGTGAACTGGAACACCATCCCGATCTGCTTCAGCCGCTGGCCGAACGAGACCTTCTCCTGGGGCTTTGCCATGCCGCAGAGTCTAGTGGTCGCCGCCGGCCCGGTTGATCCGCGTCCGGGTGCCGGGGCAGCTGAGTACCTTACGTCGCCGTACGCGCCCGGAGCGGCCGGGTAAGGAGGCTGTGGGTGGGGAAGATGAGGCGCCATGCCCATGCCCGGGTGGGGCCTTCGCGCGAAGAGTCGTCAGCAGAAGACGACGACGCGACGAAGGAGCCCGACATGTTCGGCAACGACGCAGATTTCCTGCTCACCCTGCACCGTACCCACGCCGCCGAGCTGCGCGCCGACGCGGCCGCGGACCGGCTCGCCCGGTCGCTGTCACGTCCGGTCAGTCGCGGGTGGTTGGGCCGGCGCAGGCAGGCCGGTCGCACCAGCGACGCCCGCCGGTGACCACGCCCAGCGCGGCCGCCACGCCCACGGCGCCGGGCGCGCCCACCGCACCCGCCACGTCCACGGCGCCCGTCGGGCTGGCCGCTCGATCCGATCCGACCCCGCCGCCCGACCACCGGCCGATCGGCGGGGCCGGCGGGACGGGCCGCCATGGCATGCTCGAACACGTGACCGTACGCGCCGCCAGCTCAGTCCTCGTCGGGCGCCACCGCGAGACCGCGGCGCTGCGGGACGCGCTGGGCCGGGCGCGGGCCGGCGAGCCGACCACAGTGCTGGTCGGCGGCGAGGCGGGTGTGGGTAAGACCCGGCTGCTGGAGGAGTTCGCGGGCTGGGCCACCGACGGCGCGTCGCGGGTGCTCGTCGGCCAGTGCCTGGAGCTGGGCGAGGCGGGTCTGCCGTTCGCGCCGTTCGCCGCAGCGTTGCGCGCGGTGCTCCGCGCCGACGGCCCCGAGGTCTTCGCCGGCTACGAGGCGGAGTTCGCTCCGCTCCTGCCGGAGCTGGGCCGCGCCTCCGCGGCGCTGACCACCCCGCGCGCGGTCCCGCTCAGCGACGCCCCGCGCGGCTACCTGTTCGACCTGGTCGCCGAGCTGTTCCAGCGGCTGGCCGACGCTCGCCCACTGGTCCTGATCATCGAGGACCTGCACTGGGCCGACCGTTCCACCCGCGACCTGATCGGCTTCCTCGTCCGGGCGGCGAGGCCGGGCCGGCTGCTGCTGGTCTGCACCTATCGCACCGACGAGTTGCAGCGTGGGCATCCGCTGCGCCCGTTCCTCGCCGAGCTGGATCGGGCGCGGGGCGTGGAGCGGGTCGAGCTGGCTCGCCTGGACCGCGACGGCACCGCCGCGATCCTCGCCGACCTGCTCGGTGCCGAGCCGCTCGCCCGCGCCGTCGACGATGTCCACGACCGCACCCAGGGCAACCCCTTCTTCATCGAGGAGTTGGCCGTCGCCGGTGACCCGATCGGCTGCGCGGCGCTGCCCGAGACGCTGCGTGACCTGCTGCTGGCCCGGGTGGACCGGCTCCCCGAGCCGGCGCAGCGGGTGTTGCGGATCGCGGCCGCCGGCGGCACCCGTTTCGCCCATGACCTGCTTGCCGAGGTCGCCGGGCTGCCCGAAACCGAGCTGGAGGACGCGTTACGCGCCGCCGTCGCCGCCCAGTTGGTGGTGGCCGACCGGGACGGTGACTACGAGTTCCGACACGCGCTGGTCCGCGAGGCCGTACACGACGAGTTGTTGCCCGGTGAGCACGCCCGGCTGCACGCCCGCTTCGCCGCCGCCATCGAGGCCCAGCCGCATCTGGTCGCCGCCGGCCGGGCCCCGGCCGAGATCGCCCACCACTGGCACGCCGCGCACGACCACCCGCGCGCCCTCGTCGCCGCACGAGCCGCCGCGTGCGCCGCCGCCGACCGGTACGCGTACGCCGAGCAGCGCCGACTGCTGGAGCGGGCGCTGGAGTTGTGGGAGCTGGTGCCGGACGCCGCCGACCTGCTCGGCATGGACCACCTCGCGTTGCTGGAGCAGACCCTCGACGCCGCGGTCACCGCAGGCGACTTCAGTCGGGCCATCACCCTGACCCGGGCCGGGCTGGCCGAGGTGGACGCCGACGCCGCGCCGCTGCGCGCCGCCCGCCTGCTGGACCAGCGCGGTCGACTGATGGCCCTGCTCGGCAAGAGCGACGGCAGCCGCGAGCTGGATGAGGCGTATCGGCTGGCGGCCGGTGGCCCGCCCGGCGGGGAGCGGGTCCGGCTGCTCGCCGACATCGCCACCCACCTGGTCAAGATCGACCCGCAGAAGGCGGCCCGGGTGGCAGCCGAGGCCGCCACCGACGCCGAGGCGCTCGGAGAACACGTGGCCCTGCTGTCGACGCGGATCGCGTTGCTCTGCCACGGCGAGCGGGACCTGACCGGCGGGCTGGCCGAGCTGGGCCGGGCGGCCGCCGCCGCCCGTGCGGCGGGGGACGCGCCGACCCTGGTGCTCGCCATGGTGTTCGAGTCGGACATGCTCTGCGAGTTGGGCCGCTACGCCGAGTCCGCCCAGGCCGCCGAGGCCGGTGTGGCCGAGGCGCGACGGGTGGGGATCAGCCGCTCCACAGGGGCGTACCTGCTCTCCAACCGGGCCGAGGCGCTCATCGCGCTGGGTCGGTGGGACGAGGCCGAGGCGGTCTGCGCGGAGGCCGCCCGGATCGACCTGTCCGGTGTCACAGGTCTGCACTGGCTCCAGTTGGGTGCCGGGCTGCGGCTGGCCCGTGCCCATCCGGGCGCCGACGAGCTGGTCGACCGGGCGCTCACCTTCCTCAATCGACCGTACCTGTGGCCGAACCACCGCCTGCCCCTGCACGAGTTGGCGATCGAGGCGGCGCTGGCCGCGGACGACAAGGTCGAGGCGGTACGGGCGGCCCGCGTCGCTGTGGTCGACGAGAGCCTGCCGCAGCTGGCCCGGGAAGGTTGGCCGGTGCTCAGCGCCGCCGCGCGTACCGCGGCCCGGGTGGGTGACAGGGAGATGGCGGCGGCGGTGGCGGCGCTCGCCACCGCCCTGCCGGCGCGGCACCCGGCGGCCCGTGCGCACGCCGCCCAGGTCACCGCGTTGCTCGCGGTCGGGGACCAGGCGCTGCCGGCGTGGCGTGCGGCGGTCGACGCGTGGCGGGCCGACGGGCAGCCCTACCCGTTGGGCAGGGCGCTGCTGGCACTGGCCGAGGCGACCGCCGCAGCCGGGGAACGTGACGAGGCGGCGGCAGCGGTCACCGAGGCCACCGAGATCGGCCGGCGGCTGGGCGCGACCCCACTGGTCGAGGCGGCCGCCACCCTGGCGCGGCGGGTCGGCCTGCGCGCCGGGGGCGGGGCCGGCGCGGACCTGCTGACCGCCCGGGAGCGGGAGGTGCTGCGCCTGGTTGCCGAGGGGCACAGCAACAGCCGGATCGCCGAGCGGCTGTTCATCTCGCCGAAGACGGCAAGCGTGCACGTCTCCCGGATCATCGCGAAGCTGGGTGTGACCAACCGGGTGGAGGCCGCCGCCCTGGCCCACCGCCTCGGCCTGCTCACCGAGACCGCCGCGCCGCGCTGACGCGCACCGAGGCCACCGCGCCGCGCTGACGTGGGCCGCCGAGGTCAGCGCGGCAGGTAGATGCGCCAGCCCTCGATGGTGACCAGGTCCAGGCTGCCCGGCGTGACTCGCTGCCGCTCGTCGAGCACCTCCGCCAGGGGTGAGCCGGCCGGCGCGACCCAGGCCGGTGCCGCCGCGCTGTCCACCTCCCGCCGGTACGCGGGGTAGCGGTCGAAACCGGGGCGCAGTGTGTCGTCGACGACCGCGCAGACCACCTGTTCCGCGCTGGCGAAGGTGAGCCGGTTGCAGGTCCAGTAGCCGGCGCGCACGTGCCGTACGCCGAGCTGACGCAAGGTGCTCACCAACTCGGTGTGCCGGGCCTCTGCTGCCCGGGTCGCCGGGACGGTCTGCGCCGCCCGCCAGGTGGCGTGGGCCGCGGTACCAAGCGTGGCGGCGAGCAACACCACAGCTACCGACCGGGCCAGTGTCGACCCGACGCCGCGTCGGCCGGTCGCCGCCGTTCGCAGCCCGTGCCGGGCCACCGTCCACACCGGCCAGAGCAGCGCCGGCAGGGAGATGAGCAGGCAGGACAGGTAGCGGGAACTCTCCACCGGGGTGAGCCCGGCGGAACTGCTCACCGTGTACGCGCCGAGGGTGGCAACCGCGGCCAGCACGAGCGCCAGCCGTGCTGCCGCCGCCACCCGAGGCGACACCGCGGCGGGGCCGACAGCGGCGGGGTCAGCAGGGTCGGGGTCGGGAGAGCGCAGGGCGCGCCAGGCGGTGGCGGCGGCGATGGCCAGCAGGAGTGGCAGGGCGAGCGCCCACCACAGTTGCCAGGTGGCGCACTGGCCGGGAGCGCAGAAGCCCATGCCCAGCGGCGGGCCGAGCACCAGGCCGCCGTGCAGTCGGTCCGACCAGCCCGCTGTGGCGTTCGCACCGCTGGCGGCGAGCACTGCGTGCAGCGGGTTGCGCGCGGTCAGCAGGCTGTGCAGCAGCAACGGGGCCGCCCCCAGCACGGCCGCCGCCCCGAGTAGCGCCCCGGCGGCACCCCACAGCTCCCGGCGGCAGAACCCGACGAGGACCGCGCCGGTCGCCGCGACGTACGGCAGCACGAGCGGGTCGACCCAGAGCATCAGTCCGGCCAGGAACCCCCACGCGGCCCAGCGCGCCAGCCGCCAGCCGGGTCGCCCGGCGCCGGCCGTCGGCCCGTCGGGTCGCCCAGCGTCGGCCGATCGCCGCCCCGGTCGACCGGCGGCCAGATCCACTGCGAGCAGGGCCAGCGCCGCCCCGGCCGCGTTCATCTCGGGGTAGCCGCCGCCGGCGATCAGCTGGTTCTTGACGATCCGGTCGGAACCGAGGGCCAGCAGCGCCACCATCAGCAGCCCGAACCACCGGTCCCCGGTCAGCCGCAGCGTCAACCGCCAGGCCAGCAGCAGGAACAGCGCGTACAGGGCCAGCGTGGGCAACCGCAGTCCGAGCAGCGACGGCCCACCGGCGAGGGCGAACACCGGCGCGGCCAGGTACGCCTCCAGCGTGCCCATGTACTGCTGGCCGTAGAACCAGACCGGGAAGCCCTCACCCCGGGCGATGTGCAGCGCGGCCAGCCCCATTGTGGCCTCGTCGCTGTTGGTCGGCGGGGCGGCGTGCAGCAGCAGCCAGAGCCGGTAACCCACCCCGGCGAGCACTGCCAAGCCGGTGAGCCAACCGACCAGGCCGGGACGTGCGCCGGGTCGGGGGTGCGGCGAGTCGGCGCCGCGCGGCTGCTCGCGTACGCCGACGGTCATCACAGGATCATGACACCCGGACGCCGAACGACCGTGCGGCGCTGCCGGCGGAGTCAGCCGGCGGTGGCGACCGAGGCGGCGGCGCGGGCGTCGATGGCCTGCTTGTAGAGCCGGCCGGCCCGGTACGACGAACGCACCAGAGGCCCGCTCATCACCCCGGCGAAGCCGATCTCCTCGGCCTCATCGCGCAGCTCCACGAACTCCTCCGGCTTGACCCAGCGGGTCACCGGGTGGTGCCGGGGCGAGGGGCGCAGGTACTGGGTGATGGTGATCAGCTCGCAGCCGGCCTCGTGCAGGTCGCGCAGCGCCTGCGAGACCTCGGCCCGCTCCTCGCCCATGCCCAGGATCAGGTTGCTCTTGGTGACAAGGCCGTCGGCGCGGGCCTGCCGGATCACGTCCAGCGACCGGTCGTAGCGGAACGCCGGCCGGATGCGCTTGAAGATGCGCGGCACTGTCTCCACGTTGTGGGCCAGCACCTCGGGACGGGAGCTGAAGACCTCGGCCAACTGCTCGGGGACGGCGTTGAAGTCCGGGATCAGCAGCTCGACGCCGCAGCCGGGCTGCAGGGCGTGGATCTGTCGGACGGTCTCGGCGTACAGCCAGGCGCCGCCGTCGGGCAGGTCGTCACGGGCGACACCGGTGATGGTGGCGTACCGCAGCCCCATCGAGACCACCGACTCCGCGACGCGACGCGGCTCGTCGGCGTCGAACTCGGCAGGCTTGCCGGTGTCGATCTGGCAGAAGTCGCAGCGCCGGGTGCACTGGTCACCGCCGATGAGGAAGGTGGCCTCCCGGTCTTCCCAACACTCGTAGATGTTGGGGCAGCCGGCCTCCTGGCAGACGGTGTGCAGCCCTTCGCGCGAGACGAGCCCGCGCAGTTGGGTGTACTCCGGGCCCATCTTGGCCTTGACCTTGATCCATGGCGGTTTGCGCTCGATCGGCGTCTCGGCGTTGCGCGCCTCGATCCGCAGCAGGCGCCGCCCCTCGGGGGCCGCCGTTGCGGTGCGCGCTGCCTGGCCGGTCGTCGGCGCGGAGTGCTCGATCGTCACGAAAATGAGCCTACGCCGGACGGCAGGTGTCTATGTGCGTCAGGCGACCGGCGTCACGCCCCAAACGTTGTGACGCCGGACACCGGCCGGTCGGAAAAGGGCGTCACAGACCGGGGAATCGGGTGCTACGGTCGCCGGCAACAGCGACGACGGAGCCGAGTAGCCCCCGACCCGCCAGTGCAGAGAGCCGCCGGTGCTGAGAGGCGGTCTGGCACCGGGGCGCGAAGACCCTCCCGAGCTGCGGGAAGAACGGCCGCGGGTCACCCGCGCCCAGTAGAGCCCGCCCGGCTGGCCCCGGTCATCAGGCGACGAACGAGGCCCCCGCTCCGGCGGGGGCGAAGGTGTGGTGGCACCGCGAGGTTCCCGCTCGCCCACACCTCCCTGGGGCTGATGCGACGCTTTCGCCACCCCGGGGCGGCGACGGCGTCGCGATCGACCGAGGAGCAGTACGCCATGCAACGAACCCTGTCCCAGCAACTGCCCGCCAGGATCGGCACGACAGTGCGGATCGCCGGCTGGGTGCACCGCCGCCGACTGCTCAAGTCGGTGGCCTTCCTGATCGTGCGGGACGCCACCGGCCTGGCCCAGGTGGTCGTCACCGACCCGGGCGTCCGCGCCGAGCTGGAGAAACTCACCGAGGAGACGGTCGTCGAGGTCACCGCGACGGCCACCGCGAACGGCACGGCACCCGCCGGGGTCGAGCTGACCGACCCGACGGTACGTCTCCTCGGGCCGCCCGCCGTGCCGCCACCGTTCGACCTGTACCGGCCGGCGCTCACCGCGAGCCTGCCCACCCAGCTCGACAACGCGCCCACCGCGCTGCGGCACCCCACCCGCTCGGCCGCGCTGCGGATCTCGGCGGCAGCGGTGGCGGGGTTCCGGGCCGCACTCGACGCCCAGGACTTCGTGGAGGTCCACACGCCGAAGGTGGTCAGCTCCAGCACCGAGAGCGGGGCGAACGTGTTCGCGCTGGACTGGTTCGGCCGACCCGCCTACCTGGCCCAGTCACCGCAGTTCTACAAGCAGCTGATGGTCGGCGTCTTCGAACGTGTCTACGAGGTGGGGCCGGTCTTCCGGGCCGAACCGCACGACACCGTCCGGCACCTCGCCCAGTACACGTCGCTCGACGCGGAGTTGGGCTTCGTCACCGACCACCGGGACGTGATGCGCGTGCTGCGCGACACAGTGGCCGGGATGCTGGACGCGGTGAGCGGGCGAGCCGGCACCGCTCTCGCGACCCTCGGCGTCACGCCGCCGCAGGTGCCGGCGGAGATCCCGGCGGTGCACTTCACCGAGGCGCTGACGATCGCCGGCGCGCCCGCCGACGAGCCGGACCTCGCGCCCGCCCACGAACGGGCGCTGGGGGAGTGGGCACTGCGCGAACACGGGTCGGACTTCCTCTTCGTCACCGGCTACCCGATGGCGAAGCGGCCCTTCTACACCCACCCGGACCCGGCGCGGCCCGCGTACTCGAACGGGTTTGACCTGCTCTTTCGTGGCCTGGAGTTGGTCACCGGCGGGCAGCGGCTGCACCGGCACGCCGACTACCTGGCGGCGTTGACGGCCCGGGGTGAGCCGGTCGAGCCGTACGTCGGCTACCTGGACGCGTTCCGCCACGGCATGCCACCGCACGGCGGTTTCGCCATCGGCCTGGAACGGTTCGTGGCCCGGCTGGTCGGCGCGGCCAACATCCGGGAGGTCACCGCGTTCCCGCGTGACCTGCACCGACTGACGCCATGAGCGAGGCGGCCCCCGGCGACGCCGCCGGGGGCTGCCGCTCAGACCTTGATGAGGGTGGAGAGTCGGCGCTCGACCACCGGCAGCACGTCGGCGACGCTGATCGGGCGACCCAGCTCGGCGGAGAGCGAGGTGACGCCCGCGTCCCGGATGCCGCACGGCACGATCCGGTCGAAGTACGTCAGGTCGCAGTCGCAGTTGATCGAGAAGCCGTGCAGGGTGACGCCCCGGGCCACGCGGATGCCGATGGCCGCCACCTTGCGGGCCGGCCCCCGGTCGTCCTCGGGCACCCAGACGCCGCTGCGTCCTTCGATCCGGCCGGCGGTCAGCCCGAACTCGGCGCACACGTCGATGAGCAGCTCTTCGGTTCGGCGCACGTAGGCGACCACGTCCACCGGGTCGGGCAGGCGCAGGATCGGGTAACCGACGAGCTGCCCCGGGCCATGCCAGGTGATCTTGCCGCCACGGTCCACGTCGACGACCGGAGTGCCGTCCATGGGCCGGTCCCACGGTTCGGTGCGCTTGCCCGCGGTGTAGACGCTCGGGTGCTCCAGCAGGAGCACAGTGTCGCCACGCTCGCCAGCCACCACCGACTCGTGCAGGCGCCGCTGCTCGTCCCAGGCGGCCTGGTAGTCGAGCAGGCCGGCACGGACGGCCGTCAGGCCGGGGGTCGTCGTTGTCACGGCAACCAGCCTAGTCCCGCCAACGGCGATCATCCCTGGTGAGCCGCCTCACGAGGACCTCGTCGTGCCGGTCGCGGCACCGCTGGGCGGCTCGTTGTCACGCCGCGGCAGGGACCGTCGCAGCGCGGTGGCGGCGGATCCGGCGGACGACGAGAGCGATCGCGAGCAGCGTCGGCACTGCCAGCGTCAGGTAGACCCAGAGCGGCGCGGCGAACGGTGACGGCCGGGGCTCCGGCCCGCCGAACGCGGCCCGGCTCAGCAGGTCACCCGGCACCATCAGGTTGGTCGACCCGACTGGGGTGGTCACCAGCACCTCGCGACCGCCGTCGGGCGACAGCGCGGCGAGAAAGGCTTGCCGGTCCGTGTCCGCCTCGGTTTTGCTGGCATACCGCAGGAGCGGGTCGTCGCCGCGCCAGCCGATGATCCCGCTGACCGAGGTGCCAGCCGGCAGGGCCTGGCCGACCGCGCGACCGGTGGCAGTGTCCAGGAACTCGATCCGCCAGGTGCGCGCTGCCGCCTGCTCGGCCGTGCACGTGGGCCCGGCGCAGCCGTCGAAGGCGAGCAGCGCGAGCCGCCGGCCGTCGGGATGCCAGGCGGCCGGGCCGGCCAGCATCCGCCGGTCGCCCAGGTCGACCTGCCAGCGAGGACCGCCGCCGGCCGGGTCGAGGACCACCAGTCGCTGGCGGTCGGCGAGCCGGGCAGGCACGTCCGGCGAGCCGGTGACCGCCACCAGGTCACCTTCGGGTGACCAGGCCGCCCCGTTGTGGGCGGCGAAGATGCCGGCCGCGACCACCCGCTCGGTGCCCTGGTACGGGTCGACGACGAGCAGGTCGTCGGGCTTCTCAGGGTCGTTGAGCTGCTGGTTGTCCGGCCCGTAGCTGATCACTTGATCGTCGTTGTTGCGGGTGCCGAGCACGCTCCGCCCATCAGGTGACCACGCGAAAGGGTCCAGCCCGGGTTTCATGGTGCGGCGCTGCCGGCCGGTGGTGAGGTCCAGCAACTCGCCGGACTGCGGCCGCAGGTAGTGGCGCCCGTCGGGGGAGAGCAGCCCGTGCCCCTCGGCGATGCCGATCGGGATGATCCGGTAGGCGCCGTCCCGGGCGACCAGCACGCCTGTCGACTCGAAATAGCGGGTGCGGTCGGTGAAGAACACCAAGGCGGCCGGACCGGCCGGGCGTTGCCCCACCGTCGCCTGCCACAGCCACGGATCGCGCACCCGGCTCGGCACCACCCCGGCCGTGCTGTCGGCGGCCGTGCTGCCTGTGACAGTGCCCCCGCCGGCCGTGCTGCCGGTGACAGTGCTGCTCGCGGCCGTGGCGGCTGGCGTGCTGAGCGCGACGAGCCCCAGTGCGAGCCCGACCACTGCGCTACGCCGCAATCGCCCACCGGTCAATCTCATCGGCCCATTAGACGCGACGGCGGCCGGTCGTGTTGCCCCGGCGAGCCGCGTCGCGGTCTACCGGTCGGCAGGTGGGATGCGCCAGAGCCAGACGTCGTCGACCCGTTGCGGCTCGCCGAACAGGGCGGTGCCGGTGCGCAGCAGGGCCCCCTCGTCGACCTCGAACTTCGCGCCGTGCACCTCGTCGGCGAGCACCACCGTCTCGATGCGCCAGTGCCGCAGGTCCGACTGGACCTCCCGGATCGTCCCGTCGGTGACGATGGGGACCAGCCCGGTGCGGCCGGCCTGGTCCATCAACGCGCTCAACGTGCGCGGCACCGGACCGATCCGGCCCCGCCCGTCCGGCCCGCCGGGGCCGAGGAAGAAGCCGCCCGGGATGGCGAACTCGCCCTGCCGGTGCGACAACGCGTACGCCTGCCAGCGCTGGCCGTCCGGGTAGATGTCCACGGTCAGCGGCACCGGGGTCAGCACCCCGTCGGGTGACACGTAGTCCCGCCACGTGCCGGAGGTGATGAAGCGGGGGATCGGCTCCCGCTCGTCGGTGAGCAGTGGGGTGGGCAGCAGCGGCACCAGGGCCACCGCGAAACCCAGCAGCCAGGCCAGTTCCGTGGAGCGGTGCCGGGGTGGAGCGGCGCGCAACTGGTCGACGGCGTACGCCAGCAGCAGCCCGACCACCGGCGCGACCACCAGCGCCAGCCGGGCCGGCAGCGCGGCGTTGACCACCGGCAGTTGGCCGACCAGGTCGAACGGCATGGGCAGATCGGTGCGTCGGCCATCGACCTTGGCGACCGGCCCGAACGAGAGCACCGTGAAGATCAGAGCGAGGGCGCCCAGCGCCCAGAGGGTGGCCCGGCGGTGCGGGTCGGCCCGCCGCCAGAGCACGACGAAACAGATCACTGTGAGCACCAGCAGCGGGATGCCGAAGAACGAGTTCTCCTCGGTCGGGTTCGGCGCGAGCGAGGTGCCCAGCCCGGCCTCGCCGGCCAGCGAGCGGCGTGGGAAGGCGGCGAACGCCGCGATGTCCTCGGAGTGGATCACCGGGTCGAAGCCGGTGCCGTGGAACCGTTGTGGCCCGGCGAAGTGCAACCACAAGGGGTACGACAGCAGCACACCGGCGACCACTGCTGTCACCCCGAGCCCGCGCAGGAAGGTGGGCAGCGCGGCGCGGGCCTCCACCCGGTTGGCCGGGTGCAGCGCCCAGATGGCGACGAACACCCCCAGCGCCAGCGCGGTGAAGAAGAGCCCTTCGGCGGCGATCGAGAAGGCCACAGCGACCAGCACGCCGAGGATCACCCCGTCCCGAAGCCAGTGCCCGGCGCGGCGTAGCGCGAACAGCCGCCAGATCAGCAGCGGCACCAGCCAACCGGCGGTCCAGTTCAGGTGCGCGTTGGCGTGCGACACCATGCCGGGGGAGTAGGCGATGAACAGGGCGCCGACCCCGGCGGCCAACTGGCTGCGGACCAGGTGCCGGGAGAGCAGCCAGTACCAGACCAGCGCGGTGGCGAGCAGGTTCAGGGTGAGGATCACCAGGAACGTCGCCGGCGGCCCGATCAGGTACGTGAGCGGGGCGAAGACCACCGCGTACACGGTGATCGTCGTGTTGACCGCGAGGTTCACGCCGTCCGGGACGTTGATCAGGTAGGTGAAGAGCGGGTTGTCCCAGTGGGTGACCGCGTGCCCACCGAAGGCCAACAGCCATTCGAACAGCGCCTGGTCGCTGGAGTTGACGGTGATGGTGCGGACGTTCGGGTCCCGCCACAGCCCACTGGTCACCCAGACGGCGAGCGCGAGCGCCACCAGCACGACGATCAGGTCGGCCCGGCGGTCCCGGACGGTGCGCAGCGGCGACACGGGTGCGGGCCCGGTGGCCAGCGACGGGGAGGACGGCACGCAGCGGACGTTACCAACCGGACCTGGACGGGCCGGTCAGACCTGCAAGGACGGGACCGTTGGGGACGGATTCGACCCGCCACGTCGACGGTCTGACGTACACAGCGTCCGTCGTGAATGTGTGAGTGTGCCCCATGTCATAGGTGCGACACATCGTCGTAACGTCACGGCAACTCGACAGTGACCCAGTTCACAGTCTGCCCCTCAGGAGGCCGCCGTGCGCCGCTCCTCGTCCACCCTCACCCGGCTGCTCGGTGCGGTCGCCGGCCTCGCCCTCGCCGTCGCGGGCGCGGTCGCCGTCGCCGCACCCGCCCAGGCCGCCACCCTCACCCAGGTCACCGGGTTCGGCTCCAACCCCGGCAACCTCGCCATGTACGCCTACCGCCCGGACGGTCTGCCGGCCAACGCCCCGGCCGTCGTCCTGCTGCACGGCTGCACCCAGAACGCCTCCGGCTACTTCGCCAACTCCGGCTGGCAGAAGTACGCCGACCAGTGGAAGTTCGCCCTGATCGTCGCCCAGCAGCCCTCCGGCAACAACGCCAACTCGTGCTTCAACTTCTTCGAGGCGGGGGACACCACCCGAGGCCAGGGCGAGGCGCTGTCGATCAAGCAGATGGTCGACCACGCCAAGACGAACTACGGGGTGAACGGCTCCCGGGTCTACGTCAGCGGGCTCTCCGCCGGCGGGGCGATGAGCGCGGTCATGCTGGCCACCTACCCGGACGTCTTCGCCGCCGGATCGATCATCGCGGGAATCCCGTACCGCTGCGCCACCAGCATGGTCAACGCGTTCAGCTGTATGAGCCCGGGCGCGGACAAGACCCCGGCCGCCTGGGGCGACCTGGTCCGTGGCGCGTACTCCGGTTACACCGGCCCGCGACCCCGGGTGGCCATCTGGCACGGCACCTCGGACTACACCGTCGCACCGCTCAACGCCACCGAGTCCCGCGACCAGTGGACAAACGTGCGGGGCGTGTCGCAGACCCCGACCAGCACCTCGTCGCTGCCCGGCAACACCAGCCTCGAGGTGTACGGCAACGACGACGTACGCCTCTACCGGATCTCCGGGATGGGCCACGGCACCCCGGTCGATCCGGGCTCGGCGGCCGAGCAGTGCGGCACCGCTGGCGCGTACTTCCTGGACACCATCTGCTCGACGTACCGTGACGCGCTCTTCTTCGGTCTGAACGGCGGCGGGACCAACCCGACCCCGACCCCGACGGCCACCCCCACGCCGACCCCGACGGCCACCCCGACCACGCCGCCGACCTGCGTGACGGCCAGCAACTACGCGCACGTGGCGGCCGGTCGGGCGTACCAGTCCGGCGGCTACGCCTACGCCAACGGCTCCAACCAGCGGATGGGCCTCTACAACACCTTCTACACCAGCGCCCTCAAGCAGACCGCCCCCAACCACTGGGTAGTCGGCTGCTAACCCCCCACCCCCCCTTCCCTCCTTCCCCCCTTTGCCCCTGTTGATCAAGAGGTTTGCGTCATCCGGTAGCCGGAATCTGACGCAAACCTCTTGATCAACGGGGCTGTCGGCGGGGGGTGGGGGGGGGCTCAGGTCAGGCGGGTTAGGACCGGCTCTAGCGTTTCCAGCGCATTGGTGCGGACCACGAACCGGGTCACCCCCCACCGCCGTTCGTGCTCGGCGACCGCCGTGACGATCTCGTCCACCGTGCCGATCAGCACGAACGGGGTGGCCAGCAGTTCGGCGGGCGTCATGCCGTTACGCCGGGCCTGTTCCGCGGCGACAGCCTCCGCGTCGTCGGTGACCACCACCGTCTGCACCAGTGCCTCCAGCGCCGGCGGGTCAGCTCGGCCGGCCGCGCCGGCGGCCACGCAGGCCAACTGCGCCTCGATTTGGTCGGCCCGCCAGCGCGCCTCATGCTGGTGGCCGTCGGCGAGGGTACGTCCGAACCCGGTCAGCCCGACCACGTCGGCGTGCGCGCCGGCCCACCGCAGCAGCGTCGAGTTCGCCGTACCCATCGTCAGCGGAATCCGGTCCTGCACGGGCCGGGGTTCGCGCAGCACCGCCTCGCGCATCGTCAGCTCGGCCGAGTCGACGGTGACCGAGGCGCCGTCGAGCAGGGCGCGGACCGCCTCGGCGACGGCCACGCAACGGCGGACCCGCCCGGCCACGTCGGGGCGTTCCCGGCCCACCGCGCGCCACTCCGCCGGGGTGTGACCGGCGCCGACACCGAGCCGGGCCCGTCCGCCGGAGATCAGATCGAGGGTGGCCACGTCGGCCGCGAGCAGCATCGGCTCCCGTACGCCGAGGTTCGACACGTACGAGCCGAGCCCGATCGTCGAGGTGACCGGGGCGGCGGCGGCCAACGCGACGAACGGTGACGTCACGTCGCCGGGGTGGTCCGCGGCGAGGAGAGCGTCGAAGCCGGCGGTCTCGGCCCGACGGGCCAGCTCGGCCCAGCTCGTCGCGTCGGTCGGGGTGGCCTGGAGGGAGAAGGTCGCCATTGGTCAAGCATCGGCCCACGCTGGCCCACCAACGGCCCGCCGACCGCCAATTCTGCCAACGGCCGAACCACCCCGGGGACGAACCCTGTCGATCATGAAGTTGTTGCCACGACACGCCGAGGCGAACGGCAATAACTTCATGATCAACGCGAACGGGGGCGGGACCGGGGGCGGGTTAAGGGTCAGGGGGTTGGGGTTAGGGCTGCTTGGAGGGCTTGGGGGAGGGTGGGGTGCTGGTAGGGGTAGGCGGCTCGGGCCAGGACTCCGGGGAGGACTCTGGTGCTGGTGAGGGCCTCGTGGGCGAAGCCGCCGAGGACCACCTTGAGCGCCAGCGCGGGGATCGGGATGATTGCCGGGCGGTGCAGTTGCCGGGCCAGCTCGCTGGTGAACTCGATGTTCGTCACCGGGTTCGGCCCCACCACGTTCACCGGGCCGGCGATGTCGTCGTGGTCGAGCAGGAAGCGGGTCGCGTTCAGCCAGTCGGCCATCGAGATCCACGGCAGCCACTGCCGGCCGCTGCCCAGCCGGCCGGCGATGCCCAGCTTGAACGGCAGCAGCTGCGGCTTGAGTAGCCCGCCGTCGCGGTCCAGCGGCAGACCGGTACGCAGCCGGACCACGCGTACCCCGGCGTCCTCGGCGGGCCGGGTGGCGGCCTCCCACACCCGGCAGACGTCGGCCAGGAAGCCCTCGCCGGCCGGCGCGTCCTCTTCGACCGCCCGGTCGCCCGTGTTGCCGTACCAGCCGACGGCCGATGAGTTGAGCAGCACCCGGGGTCGGTCCGCAGCGGGCACCCCGGCGATGCTGGTCGCCAGCGTGGTGGTGCTGTCCACTCGGCTGGTGCGGATCAACCGGCGGTAGTCGTCGTTCCAGCGTTTGTCGCCGACGCCCGCGCCAGCCAGGTTGACCACGGCGTCGGCCTCGGCGACCACTGCGGGGTCGAGGTGCCCGGCGGCCGGGTCCCACCGACGCTCCTGCGAGTCGCGCGGCGATCGACGGACCAGCCGGGTGATCTGGTGCCCGTCCGCCGTGAGCCGGTCGGCCAGCCGGGTGCCGAGGAAGCCGGACGCGCCGGCCAGAAGGATCCGCATACCCCCATCTTCGTCCAGAACGGCGCGGACGGATGCGCGGCGCGGCCGACGTCACCGGCTGCGGGACGTACCGGCGAAAAAATTGCGCGGATCGGCGAGCAGCATGGAAGACGCAGGTCAGCGGCTGTTCCGGGTACCGAAAAAGGCTGTCGCGCGCATTCGGCGCCGGTCGCGTTTCCGCAGGTCAGAGGGAACGTGAATGCAATGTTCGCGATTGCTTCCGGCATCGATCTGGCTGACCATGAGCCATCCGAGAGCGCCCCCGGAATGGCGGGGTCGGCTCACCGTGCCCACCGTCGGGCGACAGCTGAGGAGGAACCATGCCGATCCTGGTGACCGGAGCGACCGGGACCGTCGGAGGCAGCCTGGTCCGGCAACTGGTGGCCGCCGGCCACGACGTACGCGCGCTGACCCGCGATCCCGCGTCGCCGGCGGCCGCCGCGCTGCCCAGCGGGGTGGAGGTGCTGGCGGGCGACTTCGCCAGGCCCGACACGCTGGCGCCGGCGCTGCGCGGCGTGACGCGCATGCACCTGGTCGCGATGGATGGGTACGGACCGCTGAGCACCGGTGCGGAGATCTTGGAGCTGGCCCGGAAGGCCGGCGTTCGTCGGGTCACCCACCTCGGTCACAACGATCCGAGCCGGGCCGACGACGACCCGCTCGAGGCCCCGCATCGGCCGCTGCACCGGGCGATCGAGAACTCGGGTCTGGAGTGGACGAACATTTTTCCCGGCGAGTTCATGGCGAACACCCGAGACTGGGCGCCCGCCATCCGGGCCGAGGGGGTGGTCCGGGCGCCGTTCGGTGACTGGAGCAGCGCCCTGGTCCACGAGGCGGACATCGCCGCGGTCATCCTGGCGGCGCTCACCGATGACGGCCATGCCGGCCAGGTCTACCAGCCGACCGGTCCGGAGCCGGTCCGGCGCCGGGACGCGGTCGAGATGATCGGTGCGGCGATCGGCCGCCCGGTCCGGTTCGACGAATTGACCCCGGAGCAGGCCCGGGAGTACTGGAAGGACGACTATCCCGCCGAGGTGATCGAGTGGTTCCTGGAGATGGGCCGGCATCTCGACGGCAACGCCTGGGTCGCCCCGGACGTCGAGCAGGTGACCGGCCGCCCGGGGCGCACGTTCCGGCAGTGGGCCGGCGAGCACGCTGACGACTTCCGCTGACGACGCCCGGGGCGTGGACCGGCCCGGTGATCAGGCCGCGGGGGCCGGACGAAGGTCGGCGAGGAGACGCTCCACCTCGGCGTACGACTCGGCACCCAGCGGGCCGAGCGTCAGGGTGGCCAGGTTCTCGTCGGCCTGGGCCACAGTGCGTAGGCCGGGAATCGGCACGGTACGGGGGCTACGCGCCAGCAGCCAGCCGAGTGCGCCCTGTGCGAGGGTGCGCCCGTCGGCGGTGAGCGCCGCGCGGACCTGGTCGACCCGGGCCGCCCAGCGCGGTGTCGGCCGGCCGTCGGTGAACCATTCCAGCCACTCCGGTGCCCGTCCACGCACGTCGTCCGCCCCGACCGCCCGGGTCGACCCGGTGAGCAGCCCCATCGCCAGCGGCCCACGGTTGAGGCTGGCCAGGTCGTGCTTGTCGCAGACCGCCAGCACCGCCGCGTTGTCGCGCAGCACCGACTCGTCGTGCTGGATCGCGGCGCAGTGCGGGCCGGCAGCCGCGAACGCCTCCGCCGAGGCCGGGTCGTCGGTGCTCCAGCCGTACGCCCGGATCTTGCCCTGGTCGACCAGGGCCTCCAGGGTGTCGACCAGATCGAGCGCGGCGGGCACCGACAGTGCGTTGATGTGCAGTTGGTAGAGGTCGACGTGGTCGGTGCCGAGGCGGCGGAGCGAGTCTTCCAGGCTGCGCACCGCGAAGGCCGGGCTGGCGTCGGTGCCGAGCGCCCGCCGGGTGCCCTCCTCGCTGACGTTGCCGAACTTGGTGGCGATGACCACGCTGTCCCGCCGCCCGGCCAGGGCTTTGCCGAGGATCCGCTCGCTGTGCCCGGCGCCGTAGTTGCTGGCGGTGTCGAACAGGGTGACCCCGAGATCGAGCGCCCGGTGGACGGTGCGGATCGACTCGTCGTCGTCCACCTCGCCCCAGCCGAACGGCTGCCCGTCGTCACCCCAGAGCGGGCCGCCGATGGCCCAGCACCCCATTCCGATAGCGCTCACCGTGATGCCGCTGCGTCCCAGCGTCCGTGTCGTCGTCATGGTCACCAGCCTGCAATCTGGAGCGCGCTCCAGGTCAAGCACTAGCATCTCGCGACATGAGCGGTTACGCCCCTTCGGAGGCCGCCCGCCGCAGCGGCTTCAGCCTGGACACTCTGCGGTACTACGAGAAGATCGGCCTGCTCGCGGACGTGGAGCGTACGGCGGGCGGGCAGCGGGTCTTCACCGACGACGACCTCGGCTGGCTGGTGCTGTTCCGCTGCCTGCGCGACACCGGGATGCCAATCGCGCAGATGCGCCGCTACGCGCAACTGGCCCGCGACGGCGAGCACACCACCGACGAGCGGCACGAGTTGCTGTGCCACCACGCGGCGCGGGTCGAGGAACAGATGCGCCTGCTCCAGCGCCAGTACGACCACCTCCGGGAGAAGATCCGCTTCTACGAGCGACTGCCCGACACCGCGCCGGGGTCGGAGGCTGGCTAAAGGGGACCGGGCGCGGTCAGGCCGAGCAGGTCCTCTGTCGTCCCCTGTCGACCGGTGAGCGCGTTCAGGGCGGTGACCAGTCGCTTCTCCTCGTAACGGAAGTGCGACTCCAGCAGGGCGGCCAGCCCGCCCAGCTCGGCGCGCACCTGGTCGACAGGCACCGCCGCGTCGCCGCCCAGCAGTGCCTCGACCCGTTCCAGGATCCCCGCCACCACCTCGTGATCGGTGATCAGGTTGTCGATGACCGGGCGCAGCTCAGGGGCTTCCTCGGCCAGCAGCCGGAACGCGCCCGCGTCCTCACCGGTGTGGTGTCGGCCGAGCGCGGCACAGAAGGTCAGGCAGTGCGCCCGAAGATCCCGGGACGGGGTGTCGAGGCTTGCCTGTAACCGGGCCAGTTCCGCACTGAGCCAGAGGTGGATCTCGATCATCTGATTGCCGACGGCGGCGAGCCGGCCGGCCGGTGAACCGGTTGGGTGCACGTTTCGTCCCATGCTGTCCCCGCGCCTCCATGCCCTCGGCGGCCTTCGGGCCGGGTGCACTGCGACGCTGCACCGCAGTCTAGGGCCGGCGGGTCAGGCCCCCAAACCCGGGAATCACGGAGTGGTCGGTTCGTCGGTCTCCCGGACGTCGTGCCAGCGCGCCCGCCAGGCGGCCTCGTGGGCCTCGTGGCTGGTCCGCTCCTGGAAGACTGCGGCCCGCAGGGCGTGCCGGGACTGCGCCATCACCATCACCTCCACGGCCACCAGCGCCACGCAGATCACTGTCGCGAGGGTGAGCGCGCCCAGCGCCGGCAGGTGCTGGCCGACCGGGAGGGCCGCCGTGAGCACCACTATGACGCCGACGCGAGTCCAGCTGACGGTGTGCAGGGTGCGTAGTTGAAAGAGCAGGTTGACGGCGAAATAGCAGATCAACCCACCGAAGAGCATCGGCACCGCCGGCCCCTCGACCTTCTCGGCGATCCCGCCGACCGGGTCGGTGATCTTGTGCAGAACCTCCTCGTTGCCGATCGAGAAGAGGATCACCCCGGCGATCATCGGCAGGTAGAGATACGCGTACGCGTCGCGGGCCATCGCCACCCGGGGAGCGCCCTCCGCCGCGTGCAGGGCGATCCGGGCGGCCGGCCCGATGAAGTCGAAGTGCGCCCACCAGAGGGCCGCGGTGACCACGATGCCGAGCGCGGCGGCGGCCACCGCCGGCCAGGTGACCGGCTTGCCGAGCAGGTTGCCGCCCACGCCCGTCGAGATGATCGACTCGCCCAGCGCGATGATCAGGATGAGGTCGTAGCGCTCGGTCCAGTGCTCGGCGCTGGTCACCCCCCAGCCCCAGGTCCCGACGATGAAGCCGGTGGCGTACTGCACCACCACCACGGTGATCCACAGCCCGTCGCGGACCAGGGCGGCCCGATCGGGGTCGCTGATCTGCGGCGGGATGAGCGCGGCGGCCAGCAGCAGCACGATGCTCACCGCCAGCTCCGGGGCGAACCGCCGCAGTTGCCGCCGCTCCTGCGGGCTGTCCCGCACCACGTGCTGATAGAGGATCATGTGTACGGCCCGGACCACGACGTAGCTGATGGCCACCAGCATCGGGCCGGCGGCGCTCCCCTTCGGGTCGTTGAACGCCTGCGGAAGCGCCAGCGCGAACGCGAACAGGGCGACCATCGCGATCACCATGAGCACCGGGACGTAGCCCTCGCCGAGCCGGACCCGGGTGGCGACCAGGCTGTGCACCACCCAGATCCACCAGAGCACGGCGAGGACCAGGCCGGCGTGCAGCAGTTGCCGGCCGGAGATGTTCGCTGCGGTGGCCCGGGTGATGATGAAGAACGAGAAGACGAAGACCAGGTCGAAGAAGACCTCGAACTTGTCCACCCGGGCGCCGGGGGCGATCGGGACGGCCGGTCCCAGCTGTCCACCCCGCCGGTAGCCGCCCACGATTCCACTCTGGCAGCGTCCGGGCTGGTCGGAGGCCCGAACGGCGATGGCGACGGGGTCCGGCGTTACCTCCGGCCCGGGTCGGGGAAACAGCGGGGCCACGGCCTCCGCAGCGGGCCGGTCGGTCCGCCCACCCCGGACAAGGATGGACAATGACGACCAACAACCCGATCACAACCTCGTTCGCCCATCACTCCACTGCCATGGACGTGATCCGGGGCGTGGACCTCGTCGGGCGGCGGGCGATCGTCACCGGCGGGTCCTCCGGGATCGGCGTGGAAACCGCCCGCGCGCTGGCCAGCGCCGGCGCGGAGGTAACCCTGGCCGTCCGCAACCCCGACGCGGGTCAGCAGGCCGCCGACGACATCACCGCCACCACCGGCAACGACAGCGTCCTGGTCGCCCCGCTCGACCTCGCCGACCAGGGTTCGGTCGCCGACTTCGTGGCCAACTGGGACGGCCCGCTGCACATCCTGGTCAACAACGCCGGCATCATGGCCGCACCCCTGTCCCGCACCCCGCAGGGCTGGGAGATGCAGTTCGCCACCAACCACCTGGGGCACTTCGCGCTCGCCACCGGGCTGCGTCCGGCACTCGCCGCGGGCGACGGGGCCAGGATCGTCTCGGTCAGCTCCGCCGCCCACCTGCGCTCACCGGTGGTCTTCGAGGACATCCAGTACGACAAGCGGGAGTACGAGCCGTGGCAGGCGTACGGGCAGTCCAAGACGGCCAACGTGCTGTTCGCCGTGGAGGCCACCCGGCGCTGGGCCGACGACGGCATCCTCACCAACTCGCTGATGCCCGGCGCGATCCGGACCAACCTTCAGCGCTACGTGAGTGAGGAGGAGTTGGACCGGCTGCGCGCGGGCAACGCGGCGGCCTGGAAGACCGTCGAGCAGGGTGCCGCCACCTCAGTGCTGGTCGCTGCCTCGCCGCTGCTCGACGGGGTGGGCGGGCGCTACTTCGAGGACTGTCAGGAAGCCGCCCCCAACCAGCCCGGTGGGCGGACGGGAGTCGCGGCGTACGCGCTGGACCCGGAGGCCGCCGAGCGGCTCTGGAAGGTCTCGACCGAGCTGCTCAAGAGCTGAGGACCGCAGACGAAGGGGCGCCCCGGTCGACGACCTCGCGGAAGCGACGCACCAGCAGCGGCAGCGCCTCCTCGCCCTG
>NZ_JBEZGJ010000114.1:0-24375 GCF_040649965.1 Micromonospora sp. NPDC048843 | reverse complement strand
CCTTCGCCTCCGACGGGACCATCCGCGCGATGGGCAAGTGCATGGACCCGGCCTGGGCCGGCACCGCCAACGGCAGCCGCGGCCTGACCCTCTGAAGGGTCAGGCCCGGCCGGGTGCCGTGCCGGTCAGCGGCGATCAGCTGGCGGCGGTGGCCGACCGGTCGGTGGTGCCCGATCCGGCGCCCCGCACCACCAGTTGGTCGAGCAGGGTGCGCGTCGCCTCGGCCACGGCGGCCACCGCGGCGTCGAAAGCGGCGGCGTTGTGCGCGGCGGGAGCTCGGAAGCCAGAGATCTTCCGGACGTACTGCAACGCTGCCGCCTCGACGTCCGCGTCGGTCACCTGCGGGGTGAACGGCTCACGCAGCGTCTTGATGCTCCGGCACATGTCAGCTCCTCCTCCGTCCACCGCCGTGCGCCACTCGCCGTGTCGGCGATGGTACCGACGGTGACACTGGGTCGATATTTGTCTATCCTTGTCACGGACCAGAGCCGTTCGAGCCACAGCCGCCGCTCGCGCTCCCAGCGCCCCGGGCCCCCGGAGACTCATTGTGGACCATGCCCCCACCCGCCCATCCCGCCCCGACCTAGACGGTCTCACCCGTAGCCTGCACATTCCGCTGGAACGGATCGCCGTCGAGCACGCCGATCTGATCGAGGCGGTGCGCACCCGCGTCGTCGCGAACGACTCCGTGCCGTCCGGCATCGTGGCCGTCGCCGCCTTCAACTCGTCCATCTGAGTGATGGTCTGCCGGTGCGGTCCGCCCGGAGCGGGCGGATCCTGCCGGCGGATCAGCCAGTTCGTGTTGAAGGTGCACAGCCGGTGCGACCTCAGCTGCGACCACTGCTACGTCTACCAGCACGCCGACCAGACCTGGCGTGGCCGTCCGACGCGGATGCCGCCGGCCACCGTCCAGGCCGCCGCACGGCGCATCGCCGAGCACGCCCGCGAGCACGAGTTGCCCGTCGCGCACGTGGTGCTGCACGGGGGTGAGCCGCTGCTGCTGGGGGCCGCCGGGTTACGCGACGTGTTGGCCGAGCTGTGCGAGACGATCACCCCCTGGACACGACTCGACCTGCGCATGCAGACCAACGGCGTGCTGCTCGACGAGGAACTGTGCCGGCTGTTCGTCGAGTACGACGTGCGGGTCGGTGTCTCCTTCGACGGCGACCGTGCCGCAAACGACCGCCACCGGGTCTTCGCCCACGGCGGCAGCAGCCACGACCTCGTCCGGCGGGCGCTGGCCCTGCTCCGACGGCCGGAACACCGCGCCAGCTACGCCGGCATCCTCTGCACGATCGACGTCCGCAACGATCCCGACCGGGTGTACGAGGCGCTGCTGGCCGAGAGCCCGCCCCGGGTCGACCTGTTGCTGCCCCACGCCACCTGGGACAACCCCCCGCAGCGGCCCGGCCCCGAGCCCACCCCGTACGCGGACTGGCTGGGGCGGCTGCACCGGCGGTGGGTGGATGACGGGCGCCCGATGTCGATCCGGATGTTCGAGGCGCTGCGCCCGGGTGGTGGCGGCACCGAGGCGTTCGGTCTCGCGCCGGCCGACGTGCTGGTCATCGAGGCGGACGGCAGCTGGGAGCAGGTCGACTCGTTGAAGACCGCGTACCACGGCGCGGCCGGCACCGATTTCGACGTGTTCGACCACTCGGTGGACGAGGTCACGCGGCACCCCGGGGTCGCCGTCCGGCAGGACGGCGTCGAGGGGCTCTGCGCGACCTGCCGGGCCTGCCCGGTGGTCGACCGGTGCGGCGGCGGCCTGTACGCCCACCGCTGGCGCACCGGCTCCGGCTTCGACAACCCTTCGGTGTACTGCGCCGACCTGCTCCGCCTGATCGACACAGTGGACGCCTACCCACCGAAAACTCCATCCGCGCCGGGCGAAGGGGCGACCACCTCGTCCGTCGACGAGTTGCTGGACGACCTGGCGACCGGGCACGGCTCGGCGTCGACGCTCGCGCTGCTCGCCGACACCCAGCTCTCCATCACCCGGGCGCTGCTGGCGGCCTGCCGGGACGGGTCCGGCACCACTGCCGCGTGGGAGCTGCTCGTCCACCTCGACCGGGCGGCTCCGGAGGCGGTCCGGGCGATCCTGGCCCACCCCTTCGTCCGGCCCGCGCTGGTGCATCGCCTCGACTCGTCATCGCCGCCCGGCCTCGGCGCGGCAGTCGACCCACTGCCCGCCCTCGCCATCGCCGCGGCGCTGCGGGTCGGCGTCCCGGCCGCGTTGCACGTCCCGGTGCGGGCCGACACGATCACGTTGCCCACGTTCGGCAGCCTGGTGCTGCCCGGCCTGGGGGAGAGCGCCGAGGTGACCGTCCGGCCCGGCGAGTTCCAGGTCCGGGGCGGGTCGGTCGCGCAGACGGTGCTCCTCGATCCGCTGGCGTCGCCGTCGATCGGCTGGTTTCCGACCCGCGACGTGTCGGTGCCCGGTGGCCGGTTACTCCTTGAGGACGGTGACCCGTACCGCGACTGCTACGGCCAGCCGGTCGAGTCCCGCCTGGAGGTCCCGGCGGCGCGGGCGTTGGGCCGTACGCTGGCGGAGGCCTGGCGGGTGGTGCACCGGGACGTGCCGGCGCACGCGGCGGCGCTCGACGGCGGCCTGCGTGCCGTCGTTCCGTTGGCGCCCGACCCGGCGCGACCTCTGCGCAGCGCGACCGCCCGGCACGCGTTCGGGGCTGTCGCCGTCACCCCCCATGCCGACCCGGAGACGATGGCGGTGCTGCTCGTGCACGAGTGGCAGCACGCGAAGCTGGGTGCGGTGCTCGACCTGTACGACCTTGTCGAACCCGGGCAGGGCCTTCGGATCCGGGTGCCGTGGCGACCCGACCCGCGACCACCGGAGGGCGTCCTCCAAGGGGTGTACGCCCATCTCGCCGTCACCCAGGTCTGGCAGTCCCGGGCGGCCACCGACCATCCGGACGCGTCTGCGCACGCGGCCCACTTCCTGGGGTGGACCCGGGACGGCGTCGACGCGCTGCTGGCCAGCCGGTCGCTCACCGCGGCCGGTGAGCGGTTCGTCGGCCAGCTCGGGCACGCCCTGGAGGAGACCCGTGTCGAGGCCAGATGAGCACCCACCGCCCACATTCGGCCGTTCGCACCTCGCCGACGACCTGCGGGCGTTGGGCGTACGCCCGGGGGCGCGCCTACTGGTGCACTGTGGCCTGCGCCGGGTGGGCCCGCTCGAGAACGGCCCCGCGACCCTCGCCGGCGCGCTGCGCGACGTCCTCGGCCCGGCCGGCACGCTGCTGGTGCCCACCCACACCGACGGCAACTCGACCACCTCCCGGGCCCACCTGGCGGCCACCGCCGGCATGGACCGGGCGCAGCGCGAGCGGTACGAGGCGGCGTTGCCGGGCTGGGACCGCCGGAGCACCCCCGCGCAGCGGATGGGGGCGCTCGCCGAGTACGTCCGTTGTGCCCCCGGTGCCGTGCGCAGCGATCATCCACAGACCTCGTTCGCCGCGCTCGGCCCGCAGGCCCGGCAGCTCACCGACGCCCATGACCTCACCTGCCACCTGGGAGAACGCTCACCGGTCGGCGAGCTCTACGCGACGGACGGGCAGATCCTGCTGCTCGGCCTCGGCTACGAGGCGTGCACCGCCCTGCACCTGGCCGAGTACCGGCTGCCGGTGCCGCTACCCGAGCGCGACTACCGCTGCTTCCGGCTCGTCGACGGGCGGCGAGTCCGCCTCGACTTTCGGGCCCTCGACCTGGACGACCGGGACTTCCCGACGGTCGGTGCCGCGCTCGAGGAGACGCCGTTGGTGCGGCACGGTCGGGTGGGGCGGGCAAGCGCGCGCCTGCTGCCAGTGCGTGCCGCAGTGGACTTCGCGATCGGCTGGTTCGGCGCGCACCGTCGCGACTTGGAACGGCATGCCTTCGCACGACGTCGCATCGAACCACGAATCGCGGGTAGCTCCGCGCACGAGACGGAGCCGGGATGAGCCCGTCGGCGGACCCGAGTCGGTCGGCGCGGGGGACGTACTTTTTCCTCAGCTACGCCCATTCGGCGCCGCCGCCGGGCGCCCGGGCCGACGTCTGGGTCGGCCAGTTCTTCGCCGACCTGACCGACGAGGTCCGGCGTCAGGCGCGACCGGTCGACGGGATGCGGATCGGCTTCTTCGATCAGCACATCCCGTTGGGCGCCGACTGGAAGGCCGCCCTCGCCGAGGCGCTCGGTGACGCTGAGGTCTTCGTCCCGCTCTATTCGCCCGGCTACTTCAGTCGCCCCTGGGCGCTGGGGGAGCAGGAGTCCTTCCGGGCCCGGCTGACCGCCGCCGGGTCGTCCCGGGTCACCGCCGGCCATTTCACCCCGGTGCTGTGGATCCCGTTCCCCCCGTGGGAGGCCCACCCGGAGCTGGACGGTGCTCTGGACCTGGGCCGGGACGTCCCGGAGTACGCGGCGGACGGCCTGCGCGCGTTCTGCATGCTGGCCTCCTACCGGGCCCAGTACGAGCTGATGCTGAGCCGCCTGGCGAGCCGGATCGTGCACACCGCCGAGCGACAACCGATCGGCCCGTCCCGGGCGCCCGGCCTGGACGAGGTGGTCGGTCCGGCGCCGACCGACCCCGACTTCGTCGTCGCCGTCCTGGCCCCGACCCGGGACCGGCTGCCGACCGATCGCGACCCCGCCGGCTACGCCGCCAGCGGCCGGCTCTGGCGGCCGTACGGGGGTCGCCAGCAACTGACCGCCGCCGAGTACGCGGCCAGCACCGCCGAGCGGCTCGGGCTCTCGGCCCGTACCGAGGACCTCGCGCAGGCCTCCGCGCTGCTCGATCGGCGGCCGGCCGTGCTGCTTGTCGACCCGTGGATCGCGGCGGCGCCGGACGCGGCCGGCGTCCTCGCCCGGATGCTGCACGGCCTGCGGGAGTGGGTCGTTCCGCTGGTGGTCACCGACGACGACAGCCAGGACGCCACCCGCTGGGCCACCGAGGTGACGCAGCTGCTGTACGACGCCGGCCTGCCCCAGGTGAAGCGGGCGTGCAACATGCCGGAGTTCGTCGACCTGATGCCCGCGCTGGTCACCGAGGCGCGCCGGCAGTTCCTCAAGTACGGCCCGGTCGTCCCCTTCGAACCACCGCCAGAGCCGGTGCCGAGCCTGCGTGACGGCCCGCCCGCCGCCGGCTCGACCGTTTCCACCGACCCCGCGTCCCCGCCTGATGATCCGGCCCCACCGCGTCCCCACGGAGAAAACCGATGAACAACGATCGCGAAGGCCAGGTCGTGACCTTCTACTCGTTCAAGGGTGGAACGGGCCGAACGATGGCGCTGGCCAACGTGGCCTGGATCCTGGCTGCCAGCGGCAAGCGGGTGCTCGTCGCCGACTGGGACCTCGAATCGCCCGGTCTGCACCGCTTCTTCCACCCGTTCCTCGACGCCGAGGCGATCCAGGGCACCAGCGGTGTGATCGACATGATTCGCGACTACGAGTGGGAGACCACCCGGGTCGACGACCGGCCGGACCGCTGGATGGAGCAGTACGCCCGGGTCGGGCGGCACGCGTTCTCGCTGCACTGGAACTTCCCCGACGGCGGCGGCCTCGACTTCCTCTCCGCCGGGCGGCAGAACAGCGACTACGCCGTCTCGGTGAGCGGGCTGGACTGGGAGAACTTCTACAACCGGCTGGGTGGCGCGCAGTTCTTCGAGGCGCTACGGGCGGACATGAAGCGCCAGTACGACTTCACCCTGATCGACAGCCGGACGGGGTTGAGCGACGTCGCCGACATCTGCACCCTGCACCTACCGGACACCCTGGTCGACTGTTTCACTCTCAGCGACCAGGGCATCGACGGCGCGGCCCGGGTGGCGCACTCGGTACGGGACCGGTACCGGCGGCGCGACATCCGGGTCCTGCCGGTGCCGATGCGGGTCGACCAGGCCGAGAAGGAGCGGGCCAAGGCGGGTCGCCTGCTGGCCATGCGCCGGTTCGCCGGGTTGCCGGCCGGCATGACCGAGGCGGAACGGCGGCGTTACTGGGCCGTGGTGGAGGTCCCGTACCGACCGTTCTACGCGTACGAGGAGACCCTCGCGACGTTCGGCGACCCGTCGGGCTCACCGACGTCGCTGCTGGCCGCGTACGAGACGTTGACCGGGATCCTCACCAACGGCGGGGTGACCGCGCTGCCGGTGATGGACGAGTCGGTGCGGGAGCGGGGCAAGGCCCGGTTCCGCCGACGCACCGAGGCGATCGACGACCAGATCGTGCTCCGGTACGCGCCGGAGGACGCCATCTGGGCCGAGTGGCTGGAGCGGTTGCTCAGCTCGGCCGGGCTGCGGGTGGTGGAGCCCACGGCCGCCGTCGGGTCCGCCGGTACGCCGGCCCCGCGCACCCTGACAGTGGTCTCGCCGGCCTACGTGGCGGCCCCGTCCGGTGGTATGCCCGACCGGGACACGAGCACCGGCTCCACGGCCCTGGCCGTGTACGTCGACGACCTGCGCCCACTGGCCGAGTTCCCGTCCCAGAGCTCCACCAACCTGGTCAACGTGAGCGCCGCGACCGCCGCGGAACGGGTGCTGCGGCTGGTCGGCCGGCCGGTGCCGTCGTCGGCGGACGGCCCAGCGGATGGGAGTGCCCGTTATCCCGGCACCGAGCCGTTGATCTTCAATGCTCCCAACCGGAACGCCCGGTTCACCGGCCGGGAGGACGACCTGGCGCGGCTGCGCGCGCAGTTGCAGAGCGGGGGCAGCGCCGTGGTGCTGCCGGTCGCCCTGCAGGGCATGGGCGGCGTCGGCAAGACGCAGGTGGCCCTGGAATACGTGCACCGGTTCAGGGCCGGGTACGACGTGGTCTGGTGGATCGTGGCGGACCCGCCGCAGTTCGTCGACACGGCCCTCGCCGACCTCGCCGGTCGCCTCGGCATCCTCGTCGGGCCGACCCTGCCCGACACGGTCCGGTCGGTGCTCCAGGTACTCGGCCGTGGTGAGCCGTACGAGCGGTGGCTCGTCGTCTTGGACAACGCCGAAGAACTCGACCAGATCGAGCCCTTCCTGCCGCAGGGCCCCGGGCACGTTCTGCTGACCTCCCGCAACCGCGCCTGGGGTGACCGGGCGAACCCGATCCAGGTGGACGTCTTCGACCGCACCGAGAGTGTGGCGCACCTCGCCCAGCGGGTGCCCACGATCAGCGCCGAGGAGGCCGACCGGGTGGCCGAGGCGCTCGGCGACCTTCCGATCGCTGTGGCCGCGGCGGGGGCCTGGCTCGCCGACACCGGCACGTCGGTCGCCGACTACCTGCGGCAGATCGAGCGGCACGGCCCCAGCGCCCTCTCCGTGGAGGCGACCTGGGACCTGTCACTGAACCGGCTGCTGGAGCAGGCGCCCGCCGCCTACCGGCTGTTGCAGCTCTGCTCGGTGCTGGCCCCGGAGATCGCCCTCGAACTCATCTACAGTGACGAGATGGCGGCGGCCCTCGTGCCGTTCGACCCGTCGGTTACCGAGCGGCTGGTGCGCGGTGCCCTGGTCCAGCAGATCAACCGCCTGGCACTGCTCAAACTCGACGTCCAGGGCGGTCGCGTCCAGGTGCACCGGCTGATGCAGGCGGTGGTCCGCGACCGGATGACCGACGACGAGATCAACGCCGCCCGACACCAGGTGCACCTCGTGCTGGCCGCATCCCGGCCCCGTGGCGACGTGGACGACCCGACCACCTGGGCCCGGCTGCGCATGCTCTGGCCGCACCTGGAGGTCTCCGAGGCGCTGACCTGCCCGGACGAGCCGGTGTGTCAGCTACTGATCGACCGGGTCCGTTATCTGTGGCAGCGCGGCGGTCTGGATCAGGCCGACGTGTTCAGCCAGGAGGTGGACGACACCTGGAGCGCCCGGCTCGGGGACCCTCACGACGAGGTCGAGGCGTCGGCGCTGGGCCGCCAACTGCTGCACCTGCGGTTCAACCGGGCGAACATCCTGCGCTGCCGGGGCCGGTTCGACGAGGCGCGGGAACTGGACGAGGCGGTGCTGGCCGAACAACGCCGACTGCTGGGCCCGCTGCACCCGCACAGTCTGATGACCGCCGGCAGCCTCGGCGCTGACCTGCGGGCGCTCGGCCGCTACGCCGAGGCCCTGGAACGGGACCGGTCCACCTACGCCTCCTGGCTCCAGGTGTTCGGCGAGGACCACCCCCGGACGTTGAGCGCGGCCAACAACCTCGCCGTCTCGTACCGGCTGGTCGGCGACTACCGGTCGGCCCGTCGCTGGGACGACGACGTGCACCAGCGGCGGCGGCTGGTGCTCGGCCCCACACATCCCTACACCCTCGTCTCCGCCGTGCGGCTCGGCAGCGACCTGCGCGAAGCTGGCGAGTACGAAAAGTCGACGGCCCTGCTGCGCACCGTGTACGAGACGTACTGCGAGGTGCTCGGGCCGGATGACGGCCAGAGTCTCGCCGCTCAGGTCAACCTGGCGGTGTCCCTGCGCAGTTCCGGTCGGGGCAGCGAGGCCGCACCGATGTTCGAGACGGCCTACCGCGAACTCGACGATCGTTTCGGTCCGGACAACCCGGAAACGGTGGCGTGTCGTTCCAGCCGTGCGGCGAACCTGTTGGCCGTCGGCGACGCGGCTCGGGCGCTCACCGAGATGAACGCCGTGCGGGTGGCGTTCGAGGAGCAGCTCCGGCTCGGCCCGGAGCACCCGCACACCCTGGCGACGCTGAGCAACATCTCGGCCGCGGAGCGCGCGCTCGGGCGAAGGTCGGACGCCCTCGCGTCGGCGGCCTGGGCGGTCGGCGAGTTGCGCAAGGTGCTCGGGCCGGACCACCCGCACACCCTCGCGGCGGAGGTCAACCAGGCGGTGTGCCTCGCCGAGGAGGGTGACTGGGAGTCGGCGCGGGACCGGCTGCGGGAGACCGCCGGCCGGCTGGCCGCGGTGATCGGTGCGGACCACCCCGACACGCTGCGCTGCCTCGGCGATCTCGCCCTGGTGGCGAGACAGGCCGGCGACGGCCCCGCCACCGAGGACGTCGGGGTCGTGGCGGACCGGCTGGCAGAGGTGATCGGTCTGGAACATCCCACAGTGCAGACCCTGCGCGAACGGCGGTTCGTGGTCCGGGTGATCGACCCACACACCATCTGAGCGGGGCGTTCGGCGGGTGACCGGCCGTCCGCCGACCCGCCGGTCCGGCCGGGTCGGGCGTTCAGAGCTGCGGGCTGGTCGCGAGGTCCGGCGTGGCCAGCCAGGTCAGGGTCTGCGGCAGGATCTCCATCGCCCCGAAGTGCGCGGCGCCGGGCTGCACCTGCACCTCGGCGCGCGGAATCCGCGAGGCGAGCCAGTGCGAGTGCTCCACCGGGGAGAAGCGGTCCTGCTCGCCGTGCCAGAGCCGGACCTCCGCGCGGATGGCGCCCAGGTCGAACCCCCAGCCGCGCCGGATCGCCAGCACGTCGTCGATCCAACCCTCGGGACCGTGTCGCAGCGCCTCGGAGTACATGTCGGTCAGCAGTCGGCGGATCGCGACGTCGTCGACGACCCGGATGTCCTCGTCGGGCAACTGGGGGCGGAGAAAGTCCAGCAGCGTCATCGGGTCCCGGCGGGCCTCGTCCGCGCGAACCTTCAGGTTGAGCGTGAGCTCGGCGAGGTCCTCGTCGGCCTGCCCGTAGTCCTCCCCGTTCGATTCCGCCATGCCCGCGTACCAGTCCAGGTCGGGCGCGCCGGCCGGGGCGAGCCCCACCAGCACGGCGGCCCGGGTGACCCGGTCCGGCAGCAGCGCGGCGCAGGCCAGGGCGTGCGGCCCGCCACCGGCTCGGCCCACCACCGCAAACCTGTCGATGCCGAGGTCGTCGGCGATCGCCGCCACGTCGGCGGCGGCGTCGGCCACCCGCCGACCCTCGTGCCGGTCGGAGTCGCCGTACCCGGGTCGGTCGTAGCAGACGAGATGCACGCCGAGGCGGTAGACGACGATGCCCCGGGGGCGAGGGCCGCTGCGGCTGCCGGGGGTGCCGTGCAGCAGGAAGACCGGGGGACCGTCCGCTGCGCCGGAGGTCTCCACGGCGAGGCGCCGCCCGTCCGGCGTCGTGACGAGGCGTTGTGTCGCATCTCCTCGCGTCACGTGTGGCCTCCCGCGGGTCGTTCTGCGCTGCCCGGCTGAGCGGAGCCGCGCAGTGGCGGCCCTGAGTACGAAGACCCCGAATCGCCCAGAACACGTTCTGTGCCGCAGCGTACTGCCCGCCGTAGACCCTCACCATGGGTCGCCGGGTCAACGCCGCAGGACGGGACAATGCCGGTCGGAGGTCCCCCCGGGCCGGGCCGCTACCCTGGTAGCCCGAGGGGAAGGGGCACCAACAGGGTGGCTAGGACCTACAACGTCGTCACGTACGGCTGCCAGATGAACGTGCACGACTCCGAACGCATCTCCGGCCTGCTCGAGCAGGCGGGATACGAGCGCGCACCCGCTGGCGACGACACCCCGGACATCGTGGTCTTCAACACCTGCGCGGTGCGGGAAAATGCTGACAACCGGCTCTACGGCAACCTCGGTCGTCTGCGCCCGGTGAAGGACAAGCACCCCGGGATGCAGATCGCTGTCGGCGGCTGCCTCGCCCAGAAGGATCGGGGCGACATCGTCCGCAAGGCCCCCTGGGTGGACGTGGTCTTCGGCACCCACAACATCGGCGCGTTGCCGGTGCTGTTGGAGCGGGCCCGGCACAACGCCGCCGCCGAGGTGGAGATCCTGGAGTCGCTCGACGTCTTCCCGTCCACGCTGCCCACCCGCCGCGAGTCCACGTACGCCGGCTGGGTGTCGATCTCGGTGGGGTGCAACAACACCTGCACGTTCTGCATCGTGCCGGCGCTGCGCGGCAAGGAGAAGGACCGGCGCCCCGGCGACATCCTCTCCGAGGTGCGCGCCCTGGTCGACGAGGGCGTGTTGGAGGTGACCCTGCTCGGGCAGAACGTCAACTCGTACGGTGTGGAGTTCGGCGACCGGTTCGCGTTCGGCAAGCTGCTGCGTGCCTGCGGCGACATCGACGGGTTGGAGCGCGTGCGCTTCACCAGCCCGCACCCGAAGGACTTCACCGACGACGTGATCGCCGCGATGGCCGAGACGCCGAACGTCTGCCACTCGCTGCACATGCCGTTGCAGTCCGGCTCCGACGACGTGCTCCGGGCTATGCGCCGGTCCTACCGTTCCGAGCGTTACCTGGGGATCATCGAGAAGGTCCGCGCGGCGATGCCGGACGCGGCGATCACCACCGACATCATCGTCGGCTTCCCCGGTGAGACCGAGGCCGACTTCCAGCGCACCCTGGACGTGGTCCGGGAGGCCCGGTTCTCCTCGGCCTTCACCTTCCAGTACTCGAAGCGGCCCGGCACCCCCGCCGCGACAATGGACGATCAACTGCCCAAGCAGGTCGTGCAGGAGCGCTACGAGCGGTTGATCGAATGCGTCGAGGAGATCACCTGGGCGGAGAACAAGCGCCTCGTCGGTGAGACCGTCGAGGTGCTCGTCGCTGTCGGCGAGGGCCGCAAGGACGAGCGGACCGGCCGGATGTCCGGTCGGGCCCGCGACGGTCGACTGGTGCACTTCGCGACCGAGACCGCCGACGGGGAGTCCCTCGCTGGTCAGATCCGGCCGGGGGACATCGTGCACACCACTGTCACGTACGCCGCGCCGCACCACCTGAACGCCGACGGACCGCCGGTGGCGCACCGTCGCACCCGGGCCGGTGACGCGGCCGAGGCGGGTCGCTCCCCGCGTACCCCTGGGGTGTTGCTCGGGCTGCCGACGATCGGCGCACCGCCGGTCGTGGCTGCCCCCGCCGCTGGCTGCGCCACTCACTGACCGCACGGAAGGGCCCCTGGACGAGGGGCCCTTCCGCGGAAGGTCGAGTCAGACGGTGATCCGGCCGGCGCCGGCGCCCGCCGTCACGATGGACTTGACGTTGCTGGCGGTGTCCAGTTGGTAGGAGTACGGGATGCTGGCCACGCTGCCGCCGGCCTGGCCGGTGGGCGAGTTGACGAAGTGGTTGTTGCGGGCGACCAGGCTGCCGGGCCCCGAGTCCCCCTCACCGCGGTGGTACGGGTCGTCGACGTTCTCGAAGTAGTTGCCCTCGACGAGCACGCCGGCGTTCTCGGTGGACGCCACGCCGTAGCCGCCGTTGGCCCGGTAGTAGTTGTTGTACACGTGCACCGGGTTGCCGAAGCGCACCCGAGGGTTGCGCTGGTTGCTGCCGTCGAACCAGTTGTGGTGGTAACTCACCCGCAGGTGACCGACGTCCTGGCTGGCGTTGTCGTCGCTGTGGCCGAGCAACATTGTCTTGTCGTGGCTGAAGACCCGGTTCCACGAGACGGTGACGAAGTCCGAGCCGCGCTTGATGTCGACAGCGCCGTCGTACCCGTTGCTGAAGCTGTTGTGGTCGATCCAGATGTTGGTGGCCGACTCCTGCACGTTGATCGCGTCGTCGTTCCAGCTGCGGAAGGTCAGGTTACGGATGATCACGTTGCGGTCACCGCTGACGTTGAACCCGCAACCGGCGATGGTCGCGCCGTAGTTGCCGAGGATGGTCTTGTTGGACCGGACCCGCAGCATGCCCGAGCACGTGATCGTTCCGGACACCCGGATCACTGCGGCGCCTGTCGCGTTCAGCGCGCTGGTCAACGCCGAGGCGGTGGTGACGGTGGTGGTGGCGGCGTTGCCGCCACCGGTGGTGCCGCCGTTCTGGGTGGCCCAGCCGACGAGTGTCGACGGCGGCTGGGTGCTGGGCGGGGGAGTGCTCGACGGTGGCGGGTCGGTCGGCGGCGGGGTGGTCGGTGTGGTGCTGCCGGTGCAGGCGACGTTGTTCAGGGTGAAGCCGCTCGGAGCCGGGTTGCTGGAGCTGTTCCAACTCGCGTTGAAGCCGAACGTGGCGCTGGCGTTTGTCGCCAGGCTGCCGTTGTAGTCGACGTTTGTCGCGGAGACCTGGCTGCCGCTCTGCGAGGCGGTGGCGCCCCACGCCTGGCTGACCTGCTGACCGGCCCCGTACGACCAGCGCAGCGTCCACCCGGAGACCGGGTCGCCGAGGTTGGTGACTGTGACGTTGCCGGTGAATCCGCCCGGCCACTGGCTGGCGACCGAGTAGGCCACCTGGCAGCCGGCAGCAGCCTGGGCGGACACGGAGGTCAACAGCCCGGCGGTGACCAGGGTGGCGGTGGCTGCGGCAGTGGTGGCGATCAGCGTCATTCGACGCCGTCCTGTGCGCATGCTGCTTCCTTTCGAGAAGGCGGACGGAGGTGTCGCGACGCCCATGCCCGTGGGCGGCGAGTCTCGGCCGGGACCAGTGGTCCTCGGGCCCGCCAGTGCAGGTTCGTGAAGGAAAGCGGCTCCCGCGCTCGCGCCCACCAACGAAGAGGCAAGCGCTTTCCCGATAAGAACATAGAAGAACCTGAATGTAAATGGCCGGGACGGCCGATGCGCTACGCACCGGCCGTCCCGGCAGCGGCGCACCGGCCGTCCCGGTGGATCAGCAGGCGGTGCCGCTGAGTTTCACGGTGCCCGGCGCGCTGGCCGTGCCGTTGGCGGTGAAGCCCACCGTCACCGACCCGCCCGCCGGCAGGGACGGAGCGTGGCTCGGAGCCGCCGCGGTGACAGTCGTACCGGACTGCGTGACTGTGGCGTTCCAGCCACTGCCCAACGTCACCCCGGACGGCCAACTCCAGGCGACCGACCACGGGTTCACAGCGCCCGAGCCGGTGTTCTTCACTGTCAACTCGCCCTGGAAGCCGCCCTGCCAGGCGTTTACCTGCCGGTAGGTGGCCGTGCAGGCGCCGGTCGGCGGGTCCGTCGGCGGGTCCGTCGGCCCGCCGGTGCCGCCACCGGACGGCGCGATCAGGTACGGCTGGAGGATCGCCTGCTTGGCGGTGTTGACGTTCGTCCAGTCGTCGAGCGCGATCCCGCCGGTGTCACCCGAGTTGGGGTTCCACGACCAGTAGGTGAAGGACATCCCGGTCACCCCGGTCCCGGTGTACGCCATCAGCTTCTCCAGCCACACCTTGTCCTTCGGGTCGACCAGGGTGCTGCCGAACTCGCCCATCATGATCGGGGCGATGTTCTGCTTGTAGAGGTAACCGAAGTACTTGTCCCAGATGGCCGGCATGTTCGCCGGGTAGTCCGGGGCGTCGAACCAGGTCTGCCGGTACACCGAGGTGGCGTACTCGTGCGGCGAGTAGACCAACCGGTTCGGCACGCTCAGCCGGACCGGGAACTGACCCGCCTTCGACAGGTTGCCGCCCCACCAACCGCAGTCCTCGTCGTTGCTGGTGTCGCCGTCCCAGACGTTGGAGAGGCCACCGCTCGGGCAGCTCACCCCCTCCACGAAGATCAACCAGTTGGGCTGGACACCGAGGATGGCGTTCCCGGCCCGCTCGGCGGCGAGCCGCCAGTCCCGGGTGGTGTCGCCACAGCCCCAGCACGCGCCGGTGGCTGCCGGGTTGGTGCCCTCCGCGTGCGGCTCGTTGTGCAGGTCGGCGCCGATCACCGTCGGGTTGCCCGCGTACCGTTGGGCGAGCATCTTCCAGTCGTTGATCCAGGTCGCCTCGGAAACCGTCGACGTGTACCAGAGCGGCGACTGCCCGGCCGCCGTCGGCCGGTGCCGGTCCAAGATGATCCGCATGCCCTTGCTGCCGGCGTAGTCGATCACCTTGTCCAGGATCTGCAACGGCGACAGCCCGATCAGGTCCGGGTTGACGAAGTCGTTGATCCCACTGGCCGTCGCACCCGGCTTCAGCGCGTCGTTCGAGTACGGCACCCGCAACGTGTTGTAACCCAGCCGGGCCATCGTGTCGAGCTGTCCCCGCCACGGGTTGTTCGACCACAGCCCGTGAAAGGTCTTGTTGTCGGTCTCCATGCCGAACCAGTTGATGCCGGTCAACCGGACCGTCGCACCGGTGCTGTCCACGATCTGGTTGCCACTGGTGTGCAGATAACCCGTACCGGTACCCGCGGCGACGGCCGGGCTGGTGCTGACGGCGGCGGCGAGGAACACGCCAGCCGCGACGGTGACGAGCGCGGTGAGCGCACCGCTGAGAGCTTTAGGACGGAACAATTCGAGCTCCACTTCGGAGGTCCGGCGCCGTCCAGGAACGACGCCGGCGGGCGGCCGTCCGCATGGCACGGCCCCAAAGGAGTACGCGGACAGCACGCGACGGCCCATGTCACGCGGACGTGGTCACTCGCGGAAGCTCACCGGCGACCCTCGACGGCGGATGTTCCGCCTTCGTCGCCCTCGCGCCGGTGGCCCTACCTGGCTCCGTCGCTCATTCTGATCAGCCCACGTCAATGCGTCAACCTGGCCGCCCGCACCGCCCCGCCCCGCCGCCCGCGCTCGCGCCGGGCTTGCGGTCTCCGCTCGGTCTCGCGCCGCGCCCGCGATCCCCGCCCACACTCGCGCCCGCCCCGCGCCCACGCCCGTTCGCACCGTGCCCGTTTCTCCGCTCGCGCTGCCCGCCTTGCATCGCGTGCCCCCCTGCATGATCGCGCTAGAACATGGATGGAGTGGTCTCCCGGCCGGTACGTGGCCACTACATCCTGGATCGAGCATGACCTCGGCGGCCGTGGATGCCGCAACCCGCTCCGGGTCTCTCAGGACGCTGCTGGTCGTCAAGATCCGCGCAACATCAGGGATGTTGTTGTCTCCCGCCTGTCCGAGGCAGCAACATCCGGGAAGTTGCGCCGATCTTGAACTGGGCGCGGGCGCGGGGCTCGGGGCCGTGGGGGCGCGGACCCGGGGGATCGGGGGGTCGGGGCTACAGCGCTCGGGGGTTCGGGGCGGGTGCGGGCGCTCGGGGATGCGGACGTCTGAGGGCGGACACGCGGAAGCCCCCGGTCCCGCTGGGGACCGGGGGCTCCGGACGTCGTCAGCTCAGCCGGCCTGCTCGGCGAGTTGGAGGAACTGCCGCTTGGAGGCGAGGGCCTGCTCAGCCTCCTTGATCCGGCGTGCGTCCCCGGCGCTCTGCGCCCGGGCCAGCCGGTCCTCGGCCTCCGCGACCTGCGCCCGCATCTGGGCGAGCAGCGGGTTGTCCTCCTTGGTGGTGCGGCGCCACGCCGAGTCCATCACGTCACGGACCTTGTCGTCGATGACGCGCAGTCGACGCTCCAGCCCGGCGGCCGCCTCGCGGGGCACCCGGCCGGCCTCGTGCCACTGGGCCTGGATCTCCCGCAGCTTGGCCTGGGCGCCCTTCGGGTCGGCGTCGATGTCCAACGCCTCGGCCTCGACGAGCAGGGCCTGCTTGCGCTCCAGGTTGCCGCGCTGCTCGTTGTCCCGTGCGGAGAAGACCTCGCTGCGCCGGCTGAAGAAGGCGTCCTGCGCACCCCGGAACCGTTCCCAGAGCTTCTGCTCGGCCTCCTTGGAGGCGCGCGGAGCGGCCTTCCACTGGGTCATCAGGTCCTTGAGCTGGTTGGCGGTGGCGGCCCAATCGGTGGATTCCGAGAGCTTCTCCGCTTCGGCTACCAACTCTTCCTTGGCGGTCTGGGCCTGCTTGCGCTGCGAGTCCAGGGAGGCGAAGTGGGCGCCGCGGCGGCGGGTGAAGCCGTCCCGGGCTGCGGCGAACCGCTTCCACAGCTCACCGTCGGCCTTCTTGTCGACCCCGCGGATGGTCTTCCACTCGTCGAGGATCTCCTTGAGCCGGTCCCCGGCGGTCTTCCACCCGGTGGATTCGGCGGCCAGCTTCTCGGCCTCCTCGACGAGCGCGGTCTTGCGGGCCAGGGCCTCGCCGCGAGCGGCGTCCCGGGCGGCGCGCGCTTCGCCGGCCTTCTCCTCGGCGAGGGTCGCCAGCTTGTCCAGGCGGGTGGCCAGCGCGTCGATGTCGCCGACCACGTTGGCCTCGGGGAGCGTGGCACGGATCCGCCGGATCGTGCTCAACGAGTGCCCGGCGTCCGCCGCACCCGACTTGAGTCGCGCCTCGGTCAGGTCCACCTCGGTCACCAGGTCGGCGAAGCGACGGGCGAAGTGTGCCAGGCCCTCCTCCGGTGCTCCCGCCTGCCAGGATCCGACCACCCGCTCTCCCTCGGTGGTCTTGACGTACACGGTGCCGTCCGCGTCCACCCGTCCGAAGGCAGTCCAGTCGCTCATGTACCCATCCTCGTTCTCCCGGCGTCGAGGGATCGATCCCCCGTCGCCGCCACGGCGCAGCCAAGTTGCTTCCGGCATTGTCACAGGTCCGACCCGGTCCGCGTCGAGCGCCTATCGCCGACCGTGACCATACGGTGTCCTAGGGGCCGAATGACCGGATCGGCGCGGAGACGCACCGGGGATTCCCGCTACGGTGGACGGGTGCCACTGGTCGCCGCTGCCGTCTGCCCGCATCCGCCCCTGCTCGTGCCCGAGGTGGCCGGCTCCGCGGCCCCGGAGTTGGACGATCTGCGGGCGGCCTGCGACACCGCCGTACGCCGGCTCCTTGCCGCCGATCCGGACATTGTGGTGCTGGTGGGCACCGGCCCGGTGACCGGCCCGATCCCCACCCCGGCGACCGGTTCTCTCCAGCCCTGGGGTGTCGATCTGTACGTGCCGTTGGTGCCGGGCCAACCGGACCGGGGTGCGGTGCTGCCGTTGAGCCTGACCGTCGGCGCGTGGTTGCTGGCCCGTCACGACATCCGACCGCCGGTGACGGCCGTGCAGGTGGCCGCCGACGCGGGCCCGGCCGAGCTGGCCGCGCTCGCGGACGAGGTCGGCGCCGCCGGTGACCGGGTGGCGTCGTTGGTGCTCGGGGACGGGTCGGCCTGCCGGGGAGAGAAGGCACCCGGGTACGACGACGCGCGCGCCCTCCCGTACGACAAGAGGGTTGCCACGGCGCTGGCCGACGCGGACCTGGACGCCCTGCTCGGCCTCGACCCGGTGGTGTCGACGGAGCTGAAGGCCGCCGGTCGCGCCCCCTGGCAGGTGCTCGCCGGCGCGGCCCGCGCGGCCGGTGGTGGGTGGCGCGGCGAGTTGCTGCACGACTCCGCCCCCTACGGGGTGGCCTACTTCGTGGCGTCCTGGGAGCGGGTGTGACGGGCCTGGTCGTCGCTGTGGTCGGCCCGACCGCGGCCGGCAAGTCCGCGCTGAGCATCGCGTTGGCGCATGCCCTGAACGGCGAGGTGGTCAACGCCGACTCGATGCAGCTCTACCGGGGCATGGACATCGGCACCGCCAAGCTGACCCTCGCCGAGCGGGACGGGGTGCCGCATCACCTGTTGGACATCTGGGAGGTCACCGAGCCGGCGAGCGTCGCGGAGTACCAGCGACTGGCCCGCGCGGCGGTGGACGACATCCTGTCCCGGGGGCGGGTGCCGTTGCTGGTCGGTGGCTCCGGGCTGTACGTGCGCGCGGTGCTGGAGCGCTTCGAGTTCCCCGGCACCGACGCGGCGCTACGGGAGCGGCTGGAACGGGAGTTGGCCGAGGTCGGCCCGGCCCCGCTGTACGCGCGGCTGCGCGCCGCCGACCCGGTCGCCGCCGAGAGCATCCTGCCGGGCAACGGTCGGCGGATCGTGCGGGCCCTGGAGGTGATCGAGCTGACCGGCGCGCCGTTCGCCGCCTCGCTGCCGCAGCCCACGCCGTACTACCCGTCGGTCCAGCTCGGCGTCGACCTCGACACCGGCCTGCTGGACGAGCGGATCGCGTTGCGGGTCGACCGGATGTGGGCCGACGGTCTGGTGCCGGAGACCCGTGAGCTGGTCGGGCGCGGGCTGCGCGAGGGGCGGACGGCGAGTCGGGCGCTCGGCTACCAGCAGGTGCTGCGCCTGCTCGCCGGTGAGCTGACCGAGGCGCAGGCGCACGACGAGACGGTCCGGGCGACCCGGCGCTTCGTCCGCCGGCAGCGGTCCTGGTTCCGCCGTGACCCACGGATCCACTGGCTGGACTCGACGACCCCGGACCTGATCGGGGCCGCCCTGCGTCTGGTGCCGGCGGCTGCGCGATGATGGGGGAGTGGAGTTCACAAAGGGCCACGGCACCGGCAACGACTTCGTCCTCCTTCCCGACCCGGACGGTCAGCTCGACCTGACCCCGGAGCTGGTCGCGGCCCTCTGCGACAGGCGTCGGGGCATCGGCGCGGACGGCGTGCTGCGGGTGGTCCGCGCGGCGAAGCATCCGGACGGCGCGGGTATGGCCGGCGAGGCCGAGTGGTTCATGGACTACTGGAACGCCGACGGCTCGTTCGCCGAGATGTGCGGCAACGGCGCCCGGGTCTTCGTGCGCTACCTGCTCGACACCGGGTTGGCTACGCCGGCCGGAGCGGCGCTGCCGGTGGCCACCCGGGCCGGCGTCGTGCGCGCGCTGGTCGAGGGCGACGTCGTGTCCGTCGAGATGCGCCGACCCCGGGTGTACGACAGTTCCGCCGCCACCCTCGGCGGGCTGACCCTGACCGGTGCGGTGGTGGACGTCGGCAACCCGCACCTGGTCTGCGTGCTGCCGGCCGGCGTGGAGCTGTCGGCGCTGGACCTGACCGTCGCGCCCGGGTTCGATCCGGCGGTCTTCCCGAGCGGGGTGAACGTCGAGTTCATCGTGGCGGGTGACCCGGTCGACGGCACCGACGAGCACAGCGTGATGCGGGTGTACGAGCGCGGCAGCGCCGAGACCCTGTCCTGCGGCACCGGTGCCTGCGCGGTGGGCGCGGTGGCGCTGCGCGACGCCGGGCGAAACACCGGCGTGGTAGCCGTGGACGTGCCCGGAGGCCGCCTGACGGTGACGGTCACTGCCGACTCCTGCTGGCTCTCCGGCCCCGCCGTCCTGGTAGCCACCGGCGAGCTGAACCCAAAAACACTCCGCCCCTAACGCGCCCCACCATTTCCCGTGTTGATCAAGAGGTTCGCGTCAAGTTTCGCGTACTTCCTGACGCAAACCTCTTGATCAACGGCGCGCGGTTGGTGGGTCGTTGGCGCGCTACGGGGTGGCGCTGGCGCTTGCGGCGATCTCGGGGAGGTCGGCGGGGCCGGGGTCGGCGGCCGGGAGCGGGCTCGGGTTGTGCGCGGCGGCGCGCACGGCGGCGGCGACCGCCGGGGCGACCCGGGAGTCGAAGACGCTCGGCACGATCACCGTCGGGTTGATCTTGTCCTCGCCGACCACGTCGGCGATGGCCCGGGCGGCCGCGAGGGCCATCTCCTCGGTGAACTCCTCGGCGTGCGCGTCGAGCATGCCGCGGAACACCCCGGGGAACGCGAGGACGTTGTTGATCTGGTTCGGCTGGTCCGAGCGGCCGGTGGCGACCACTGCGGCGTGCTTGCGCGCCTCCCGCGGGTCGACCTCCGGGTCGGGGTTGGCCAGGGCGAAGACGATCGAGTCCTTCGCCATCTGCGCGATGTCGTCGCCGGTGAGCAGGTTCGGCGCGCTGACCCCGATGAACACGTCGGCGCCGCGGATCGCGCCGGGCAGGTCGCCGGAGTAGTTCTCCTTGTTGGTGTTCTCCGCCAGCCACTGCCACGCCGAGTTGAGCCCGGTCAGCCCGCGGTGCAGGGCGCCCTCCCGGTCGTACGCGATGATGTCGCCGACGCCCTGGCGCAGCAGCAACTTCATGATCGCGGTGCCGGCCGCCCCGGCTCCGGAGACGACCACCCGGACGTCCTCGAGCCGCTTGCCCACCACCCGCAGCGCGTTGGTCAGCGCGGCCAGCACGCAGATCGCGGTGCCGTGCTGGTCGTCGTGGAAGACCGGAATGTCCAGCGCCTCGCGCAGCCGGGCCTCGATCTCGAAGCAGCGCGGCGCGGCGATGTCCTCCAGGTTGATGCCGCCGTAGGCCGGCGCGATCGCCTTGACGATCTGCACGATCTCATCGGTGTCCTGGGTGTCCAGCACCACCGGCCAGGCGTCCACCCCGCCGAAGCGCTTGAACAGCGCGGCCTTGCCCTCCATCACCGGCAGCGACGCGGCCGGGCCGAGGTTGCCCAGGCCGAGCACCGCCGAGCCGTCGCTGACCACGGCGACGGTGTTGCGCTTGATGGTCAGTCGCCGGGCGTCGGCCGGGTTCTCGGCGATCGCCATGCAGACCCGGGCCACCCCAGGGGTGTACGCGCGGGACAGCTCGTCGCGGTTGCGCAGCGCGACCTTCGAGGTCACCTCGATCTTGCCGCCCAGGTGCAGCAGGAACGTCCGGTCCGACACCTTGCGCACGTCCACGCCGTCCAGCGCGGTCAGCGCGTCGACCACCTGGTCGGCGTGACCGGCGTCGGCGGTGTCGCAGGTCAGGTCGACGATCACGTGGGTCGGGTCCGAGTCCACCACGTCCAGCGCCGTGACGATCGCCCCGGCCTCGCCGACGGAGGTGGTGAGTCGGCCGATCGAGGAGGCGTCCGCGGTCACGGCGATCCGGATGGTGATCGAAAATCCGGCGCTGGGCATTCGGGTGATGGCCACGGGATCCCTCCGTAACGGCTGTGCGGCCGATCGGCCGCCGCCCGCATTTCTACCGGGTTGTCGCGGCCGACCAGCATTCGCCCCCACTTTTGGCGACCTTCACCATGGGCATATAGCAGGTGCGTTCGGCGTTGTGTCATGTCAGGATTACGTTCTACTTATCAAAACGGACAGGAGAACCGCTTGCGAGACCAGGAGAGCTTTGTCCCCGTCGAGGACGAGCTCGACGACGTCACCACCGGCGAGATGGAGCTGTCGGAGCGGCAGTCCCTCCGACGCGTCCCGGGCCTGTCAACCGAGCTCACCGACGTCACCGAGGTGGAATACCGCCAGCTGCGGCTGGAGCGGGTCGTCCTGGTGGGCGTCTGGACCGAAGGCACCGTCACCGACGCGGAAAACTCGCTGACCGAGCTCGCCGCGCTGGCCGAAACCGCCGGTTCGCAGGTGCTCGAAGGGCTCATTCAACGTCGTACCCGACCCGACCCGGCCACGTACATCGGCCGCGGCAAGGTCGACGATCTCGGCGCGGTGGTGCTTTCCACCGGCGCCGACACGGTCATCTGTGACGGTGAGCTGTCCCCGTCGCAGTTGCGCAACCTGGAGCAGCGCACCAAGGTCAAGGTCGTCGACCGCACCGCGCTGATCCTCGACATCTTCGCCCAGCACGCCAAGAGCAAGGAAGGTAAGGCGCAGGTCGAGCTGGCCCAGCTCCAATACCTGCTGCCCCGACTGCGCGGTTGGGGTGAGACGCTCTCCCGGCAGACCGGTGGTTCCGGCCGCGGTGGTGGCGCCGGTGGCGGTGTGGGTGTTCGTGGTCCCGGTGAGACCAAGCTGGAGACCGACCGGCGGCGGATCCGTCACCGCATCTCCCGGCTGCGCCGTGAGATCAAGAGCATGAAGACGGTCCGCGTGACCAAGCGTGCCCGGCGTTCCCGCAACTCCGTTCCCGCAGTCGCCATCGCCGGCTACACCAACGCCGGCAAGTCCAGCCTGCTCAACCGGCTGACCGGCGCGGGCGTGCTGGTGGAGAACGCGCTGTTCGCCACGCTGGACCCGACGACCCGCAAGGCCACCACCTCGGACGGGCGGCTCTACACCCTCTCCGACACCGTCGGCTTCGTCCGACACCTCCCGCACCAGATCGTCGAGGCGTTCCGTTCGACGCTGGAGGAGGTCGCGGAGGCGGATCTGGTGGTGCACGTCGTGGACGGCACCCACCCGGATCCGGAGGAGCAGGTCCGGGCGGTCCACGCGGTGCTTGCCGAGGTCAGCGCGGACCGGCTTCCCGAGCTGTTGGTGGTCAACAAGACCGACGCGGCCGACGAGGACACTCTGCTGCGGCTCAAGCGGCTCTGGCCGGACGCGATCTTCGTGTCCGCGCACTCGGGGCGCGGCATGGACGAGCTGCGCGCGGCGATCGAGGAGCGGCTACCGAGTCCGGCCGTGGAGGTCCGGGCCGTGCTGCCGTACGACCGGGGTGACCTGGTCGCTCGGGCGCACCGCACTGGTGAGGTGCTCAGCACGTCGCACCTGCCGGAGGGCACTCTGCTGCACGTCCGCGTCGGCGCGGAGCTTGCGGCGGAGCTGACGGCCTTCGACGTGGAGCGGCAGGGGCAGGCGGCCGGCAGCCGGTCCTGAGCGGCCACGGCGTCATCCACCGGAAACGCGCGGCATGCGACACTGGCCGAATGCGCCGCGTTGTTTCCTCGGTCACGGTTGCCCTCGGCCTGCTCGGGGCAACCGTGGCGCTCGCCGGAGTCGCCGCAGCGGCTCCCGCCCCTGGGGCGTCCGGGCCGCCCGCAGCGAACCCTGGCCAGAAGCGATGCACGATCGCCGACGAGCGCCTACGGGAGCTGTCCGGGCTGGTGGCCACCAAGAGTGGCTACATCGTCATCAACGACGGCACCGACGTCGCGGCGCGCAAGCGGGTGTTCTTCCTCGACAGCAAGTGCAAGATCTCGAAGGAGCCGGTCCGCTACTCGGGGCAGGGTCCGTTCGACACCGAGGATCTCGCCCTGTCCAAGGACGGCCGCACCCTCTGGATCGCCGACACCGGTGACAACCCCGACTCGAAGGAGCGCCGCAGCCGCGTCGCACTCTGGTCGATGCCGGTCACCGGCGCCAAGCAGCCGACGCTGCACCGGCTCTCCTACCCGGAGGCCAAACCGCACGACGCTGAGGCGTTGCTCATCGGCGACGACGGAAAACCGCTGATCATCACCAAGGTGACCAGTGGCAAGGCCGAGATCTACACGCCGTCGGCGGCTCTCAAGAGCGGCGACACCGACCCGGTGCCGATGCGTAAGGCCGGCGAGCTCACGCTGCCGAAGACCCAGACGGAGAACACCCTCAACACGTTCGGCCGGATTGCCATCACCGGCGCATCGAGGGCACCGGACGGCTCCCGGGTGGTTCTGCGCACGTACGCGGACGCCTTCGAGTTCGACGTGACCGGTGGCGACATCGTGGGCGCGCTCACCACCGGCAAGCCGCGGGTGACGCCGCTGGCCGACCCGTTCGGCGAGGCCATCAGCTACACCTCGGACGGAAAGTCGTTCCTCACCGTCTCCGACGCGGGCCGGTTCACCGACGACGAGCCGGTCGACATCCTCGGCTACACCCCGTCCACGTCGACCGCCGCGCCGCTGAGTGCCGAGGACGGCGGCAAGCCGGCCGCCTCGAAGTCCTGGACCGACGGGCTGAGCCTCGACGACATCACGTACCTGGTCGGGGCGGTCGGGCTGATCGGCCTTCTGTTGGTCGCCGCCGGAATCTTCGGCATCGTTCGCGCCCGCCGTCGGCCGCCGACCGCTGACGAGTCCGACCCGTCGGAGCCGGACGGTGAACCGTTCGGCCCGCGCGCCGGCCGCGCCGTTGACGGGTTCCCGGCCGACGACGACCGCAGGGGTGGTGTCTATGGGGGCGGCGCGCCGGCCGGCGGCGCGGTCTACGGCCGTGGTGCGGGTCGTGGTGGCCCGGCCCCGGCGGTGTAACGGGCGCGAACCTTTCCCGGTAGGTGGCCTGTCTTGATGGTCGTCGGCCCGCCAGGGCCAGGGGAGGCGTCGGATGAAGCTGGTGTGGA
>NZ_JBEZGJ010000113.1:0-24587 GCF_040649965.1 Micromonospora sp. NPDC048843 | reverse complement strand
GGTGCCCGGCACCGGACCGCCGAACGACTCGATCTGCCCGGGGCGTCAGCTTCCGGTGCAACTCGCTGTGGTCCCGCTGCCGCTGCCAGTGCCCTGGAAGCCGAAACTGGTGGCCTGACCTGCGGCCAGTCGCCCGTTGTAGCTCTGGTTCGCGACAGTGATGGTCCCGCTGGTGCCGCTGCTGACCCCGTTCCAGAGCGAGCTGACCGATGCGCCGCTCGGCAGGGTGAGGGTCACCCGCCAGCCGGTCAGCGCGGTTGTTCCCGCGGTGACGCTGACGTTGGCGACGAATCCTCCGTTCCACTGGTCCTGGACGGCGTAGACAGCGGTGCAGCCGGGTGTGCCGGTCGGCGGCGGGGTGGTGGGCGGCGGCGTGGTCGGAGGCGGGGTGGTGGGAGGTGGCGTGCCGTCGTCGAGCGTCAGGTTCTTCTGCTGGACGCTCCACTGGCTGCGGCACAGACCGCAGTCGGCGCCGACGAAGGAGCGGCCGGCGGTGGCGTCGCCCTTCAGGCGCCATTTGAAGTAGAGAGTCGCCACCCGGCCGAACTCGCCGCCGTTGGCCTGGTCGTAGGTGCCGCCATGCCCGACATTCAGGTTGCCCATGAAGGCGGGCAGGCCGGCGGGCAGCTTGCCCCAGTCGTCGATGGCGTTCGGGTAGGCGATGTCGCTGGGCCCGCCGACGAAGTAGGCGATCGGCTTGGTCAGTCTCCTGAGCTGGTAGTCGTCGGCGTCGTTCAGCAGACCGCTGCTGAAGATGCCGGTCGTGGTGACGCGCGGGTCGTTAGAGACGGCGTACGCCTCCAGGCCTCCGCAGGAGAAGCCGGCGACGGCGACCTTGCTCGTGTCGATCTTGTTGTAGTACTTGCTGCCCTGCCGGGAGTTCTCCGCGACCGCCCAGTCGATGGACTGGGTGAGCATCTGGGAGGTGGTGGAGCCGGACCCGTTCGGGGCGCCGTTGGCGATGGCGAGGAAGCCGTGGGAGGCGATTTCGCGCAGGAAGTTGCCCTGGGATAGGCCGTTGGCCGAGCAGCCGCCGTTGCCCCACACGACGATGGGTAGGCGCTCGGACGGGAGGGTCTGCGGCCGGAAGATGGTGTGGTTGGCCAGGGTGGTCGAGGTTTCGTAGTCGGCGGGGTAGGGGCCGGAACCGCCGATGGCGGCGGACGCCGGTGTCCCGCCCAGCGCCATGATCACCGAGGTGACCGGGACGATGGCGGCCGCCAGCCCCGCGTAGATCTTTGCTCGCCTTCTCATTGAACCCTCCAGGAACGGTCACGGTGGCGCTCCCAGCGGCGGCGGGGGTGTCACTCGCGCCCCGACGAGAGTGGTCAGCGCTGGCCACGGGTCTGGTCGACGTGGGCGCGTCGCGGCCTGGGTGGCGGCCGTGCCCTCGGTCGCCACTGCCCGCTCATTCGGCGCCGGCGACCGCCCGGCCGCGGTCCCTACAGGCGCTCCGATGGGAGCTGTGTGCAGTTACTATCACTGTCGCAACGAAAAGTGTCAATGCATTGCTGGCTCTGACCGGCCGCGACGTCGTCAGCCGGCGAGTGGGCCGTTGCCGTGCTTTCCGCCGGTCGGCTCCGGCCGCGAGGGATCCCTCGACGCCTGGAAGTGGGTGATCCACGAGCCGGCATCCGACCAGTGCGGCGTCGCCACCTCGACCAGACGCGCCTGAGCGAGCGAGCCGAGCGTGGTGTGGATGTCCAGGAAGGTCTCCCTGGCCTCCTGGCGAGGCCAGGGCTCCGGCAGCAGGTGCGGGGGGAGATCCGGGTCGACGTCGGCGAACTTACGCCAGGAATCCATGGCGGAGGTCCGAGCCACCAGCGCCCGGGCCGGGTCCACCGCCCCGTTGCGCGCGGCCGCCCGCAGCTCGGCGTACTGCTCGATGAAGATCGAGTACGCGGAGGCGAGACTGGTCAGGTCGTACGCGGAGGCCGGCCCGTGTGGTCCTGCCTCCTCGTCGAACCGGGCGTGCAGGACCGACCACCGGGCACCCTCGACGTCGTGCAGGAGATCGCGCAGCGCCTCCCGCGCCGGCGCCGCGTCGGATCCCGGCCGGATCCACACACTGTCGTACAGGCCCACGAACCCCAGTGCGGTCAACGACCTGCGGAGCGCATGACGAGACGCCTGGCCGGCGTTCGGAACGGAGAAGGAGGCCAGCACCCATTCGCCGGTCCAGGGCGCCGGGTGGGAGCCGAAGTTCAGGAAGTGCCGCATCCGGGAGCGGTGCTTGGCGATCGCCTGCGGCGTGAGGTGGTAGACCGGCGACCGGCCCTTCCTTCGCGTCGCGATGAGACCACGCTTGACCAGCCGGGACAGCGCGGCACGGGCGCTGGACTCGCTGATCCCGAACTCGCGCAGAATGGCGATGACCGCCGTCGACGGCAGATCGGCGTCGGAGGAGTCGAGGTACTCGCCGAGCACTGTCGTCAGCAAATGCTGCGGGCTCGACCCCGCCTGGGCCCGGGGCACTCGGACGTCGTCGGCGTTCACCTCGTCAGACTGCCGCACAAGGATGCCCGCGGCTTGTCAGGTGGGGCGGGGCAAGGCGACTTCAGGGGCGGGTGGAGGCACTATCGTTCTGGCGTGCACATCCGTTTTGACGTCCCCGCCGATCCCGCCTACCCGAGCCGGGTGGCCGCTGCGCTCGGCAACGTCCGGCTCCGCAGATTCGGCTACATCGGAGCGGTCCTGACGGCGGTCGGGGTCATCGGTCTCGTCGTCTCGCGGGGTTTCGGGTGGGGCGAGCGGAGTTCACCGCTGTGGACCGCGCTGGTAGTGGCCGGCGTGCTGTCGATGCTGTACCGGCCGTGGGTGCTGGCTCGCGCCCGACGCCGTTCCGGCAGCTACGCCGTCGAGGGCGCCTACGACATCACCGATGACAACATCATGATGCGCAGCGGCTCGGAGTCCGGCGGCATCGCCTGGGACGGGGTTGCCCAGGTGCGGGACGCGGGAGACTTCTGGGTCGTGTACGTCGGCCGCATGCCGGCGACCGTGATCCCCCGCTGGCTGATGTCCGCCGAGGATGTCGAGACGTTGCGCGCCTACATGACCGATCGAGGGCTGCTGCCTCGTCGGTGACCTCGGCTGCCGCGGGCCGCCGCCGGATCGGACTACCGCGTCCGAGTCGGTCGCGAGGGGGCGCCGAGGAGTACCTCGTACCGGTAGAGATCGTCGTTGGTGCCGGTGTGCCGGAAGCCGGCACGTTCGAGGGTCCGCCGGGAGGCGACGTTGTCGCCGGTGGTCTCGGCGACAACGCAGGACAGCCCGTGCGCGGTCGCGAGGTCGAGCAGGGCGGCCAGTGCCTCCGCCGCGTAGCCGTTTCCCCGGGCTGACGCGGCGAGGCCGTAACCGACCTCGATGCGTCCGTCCTCCGGCTGGCCCTTGAAACCGATTCCTCCGATGGCTTTTCCGTCGGCGGTGCGGGTGATCCGGTAGTGCCCGAACGGACGTCGGTCGCCGTAGGCAGCGGTGGCGGCGAGAAAGCCCCGCACGCCGAGGACGTCGCCGTCGAAAGGGAAGTCCTCGGCCCAGTCGTCCCCGGCCCCGGCGCGCCGCCCGACGATGCGTTCCCCCTCTGCGGTGTCGATGGGGTGCAGGCGCAGTCGCGGCGTACGAAGCTCGGTCACGGGCAACAGCGAAGCAGTCCTCAGGGAACAGCACAAGCCGAATTACGCGCCCGGCACAGGCCCGCTTCGCGGAAGCGGACCTCCGTGTCGGCATCCCCGCCCCCGATCGTCTGTGACTCCCTATTCTCGACGGGGATGCACCAATCCGAGTAATGGCCGTCGGCCCGACGGCTAACAGGAGGCCGTCATGAGCACCAAGGATCGACCCGAGGGGATCAGCCCCACGGCGGTGGAGTCAGCACCAGGGCTGTGGCGGATCGATCTGCAACGGCACGACCTCAGCATCCCCGGGCGAGAGGTCATTCAGACGCGGGTGGAGTTCACCCCGGATTCGCCACCGTTCAAGCATTTCCACCCCGGCGAGGAAATCATCTGTGTTCTGCAGGGAACGCTCGAATATCGGCTGGAGGGGCAGCCACCCATTGTGTGCAATCCCGGCGACGCGCTCACGGTCCCGTACGGTGTGCACCACCAGGCCCGCAACGTCGGCGATGGTGTTGCTGTCGAACTGGCCACGTACGTCGTCGAGAAGGGGAAACCACTTCTCACCAAGGTGGAGTGAGATATCCGCAGGCCGTGGTCAGACGGTGGCTGAGTCGCCGGGTCGCAGGTCGACGAGCACGTCCGTCAGGCCCGCGGCCTCGAAGGCCCGCACGACGTCGTCGGCGCCCTGGGTGTAGTGCCCCCAGCCGTCCTGATGGACCGGGATGACCGCCCGGACGCCGAGCACTGTCGCCGCTCGGGCCGCCAGTTCCGCGGTCAGGGTGAGGAACGCCTCGCCGCGGGCCACGATCTGGGCCGCGCCGAGGTTGAGGATCGCGATCTCTATCGCCGGAAACTGCTCCGCGACGACCGCCACCACATCCAGCGAGGCGTTGTCGCCGCTGACATAGACGGTCGGCCAACCGGCCGCCTCCAACACGAACCCGATCACCGGGCCGTTGACCACGCCGATCTCCGGAGAACCGTGCAGCGCCGGAACCGCTGTGACGCGCACGTCGCCGACCTCGGCGTACTCGAAGGGCCGCAGGCCGGTCGCCAGTGGCCCGAGATTCGGCGCCCCCGCCGTGGTGGTGAACACCCGTCGGGCCCGGCGGGCGTACTCCCGCCCGGAGATGTCGAGGTTGTCGATGTGGTGTTCGTGCGACACGAGCACCACGTCGACCGGGTCGAGGTCCGTGGGCGCCGCGCTCGGGCCGGCGAACTTGGTGGCCGTGACCGGCCCGTTCTGGTACGTCCGCGGATCGTCGAAGGTCGGATCCAGCACGACGCGTTGGCCCGCGTAGTCGAGGACGGCAGTGGGGCCGCCGACGGTGCGTACGGTCAGCTTGTTCATGGTGTTCTCCCTGGTTGTTGACGCGCCTGCTCGCGCAGGGCCTGGTTCTCGGCGCGCAGGCGAGCGAGTTCGTCGCGTACCGGCGCGAGCGCGTCGGAGAGTTCCGCCTCGGTGAAGCGGGGCGTGATGTGTTGGGGGCAGTTCCAGTCGTAGCCCTGCACCTTGACGGTGATCAACCGTTCGACCCGGCCCGCTGGTCCGGGCGCGCTCAGCCTTGCCAGCAGCCCCTCGAACCCGCTGTCCCGCGCGTCGGTGACGTGCGCCGTGCCGATGATTTTGAGCCGGCGCTGGTGGGCGTAGTCCATGAGCAGCAGCGAGACCCGCGGTGACGTGGCGAGGTTGCCGACCGACAGGTACTGCCGATTGCCGCGCAGGTCGGCCCAGCCGAGGACGCTGTGCCCGTCGACGGGGTCGAGGACGTGCAGGAAGCCGGGTGGGCCGCCGCGGTGCTGTAGGTACGGCCAACCGTTCTCGCCGACAGTGCCGAGGTAGAAGCTGTCGCGTTCGGTGATGAAAGCCGCCTCTTCGTCACTGAATGTCGCATCCGTGTCCCAGTTGGCGGTCATGCGCTGGATGGCGGGCCGGCTGCCGTAGCGCTGTTGCGCGGCGACCACCGACGCGGTGGTCAGTTCCTGCAGGTAGCGGTGTGGCATGACGAGTACCTTCCAGGGGTCACCTAACCATCGTTACGACTTTTACCGGTAAGAAGATACGTCGCGACGACTAACCTGTCAAACGGCGGACGATGGTAAGGTTGGCGGCATGACACGTCGGCCACTGGTGGGCGAACCCCTCGCGCTGGACCTGGTCAACACCCAGTGGGTCGAGCGGGGCAGCCTGGTCGACCTCTTCGACGAGCCGGACGGGCTGCGGGGATGGCTCGCCGAACACCATCTGGAGGGTGACCCCGCAGCGGTGGAGACACCGTTGCGGGAGACGCGTTCGGCGCTGCGCCGCGTCCTCGAACAGCCCGACGAGGCCGCCGAACAGGGGGTCAACGCGATCCTCGCCCGTGGTGCCTCGCGCCACACGCTTCGTGCGGGTGCCGTGCATGAGCAGCCTGACGTCGACGCGGGCTGGCTACCCTCCTGGCGAGCGGCCATCAACTACCTGGACCTGCTACGCCAGCAGCCCAACCGCATCCGACGCTGCGGTAACCCGGCCTGTGTCCTGCACTTCTACGACACGTCGCGCAACGGCACCCGACGCTGGTGCTCGATGGACGGCTGCGGCGCTCGCGCCAAGGCCGCCCGCCACTACCAACGCCAGCGCGTCACCCCTACCGCCTAGCGTCAGGAGCAGGGGTACGGAAAACAGCGGCGGCGGCGCGACTCATAAGGTGAACGGATGTCGGTCAAGCAGGTCCAAGTGACTTTCGACTGCGCCGAGCCTGTGCGCGTCGGTCGTTTCTGGTGTGAGGTGTTGGGGTACGTCCCGCCGCCGCCCCCGGAGGGGTTAGCCACCTGGGACGACGTCAATTTCGAGCAGGGTTCGTGGTTCGCGTGCAGTGACCCGTCGGGGGTGGGCCCGCGGCTGTACTTCCAGCGGGTGCCCGAGGGCAAGGTCGTCAAGAACCGGGTGCACCTCGACGTGCGGGTCGGCACCGGGCTCGTGGGCGAAGAGCGCCTGGCCGTCCTCGAGGCCGAGTGCGCACGGCTGATCCCGCTCGGCGCGGTACGCGGGCAGTTGTTGCTCGCCGACGGCGAGAACGAGTCGTGCCTCAACATGCAGGACGTCGAGGGCAACGAGTTCTGTCTCGACTAGGCTGCCGGGCTCCTGCCGGGGGCGCTAGCCTCGGCCCTCATGACCTGGCTGCCCGAGGAGTTCGTCCACCCCGTCCACGTGCCGGTGCCTGATACCGCGTTGCACCTGCGGCCGATCCGCGAGGCGGACACCCCGCTCGACTACCCCGCCGTGATGGGATCCCGCGAACGCCTGTGGGAGATCTTCGGCCCGGCCTGGGCCTGGCCCAGCGAGACGATGACGTACGACGAGGACCGCGTCGACCTGCTGCGGCACGAGAAGGAGATAGCCGCGCACCAGTCGTTCAACTACGCGTTGCTGGACGAGGGGGAGACGGCGATCCTCGGCTGCGTCTACATCGACCCGCCGGAGCGCACCGGCTCCGACGGCGAGGTCTCCTGGTGGGTGGTGGACGACCTGGTGGGCAGCGAGGTGGAGGCTGCCGTCGACGCGCTGGTGCCGCAGTGGATCGCCGCGGACTGGCCGTTCCGCCAGCCCCGCTATCTGGGCCGCGACATCACTTGGCAGGACTGGCTGGCGTTGCCGCGCGTCTCCTGAGCGCGGCCGCGCCTGATGGGGGCCAGGCGAAATCGACTGGCCCCCACCTGCGGGCTCGCTCAGCCCAGGTACTTCTCCCACGGACCGGTGATGGCCAGGGTGAGGCCAGGGTCCTGCATGTTGACGAAGAGCACCTTGCCGTCCGCGCTGAAGGTCGGCCCGCAGAACTCCGAGTCGTTGAGCTGGTTGCGGGCGATCGCGTACGTCGGCCCGCCCGGGATGGTGCTGAGCACGTGCGAGGCTCCCGTGCCGTCCTCGGCGAGCACGAGGCTTCCCCACGGGGTGACCGTCACGTTGTCCGGGCCGTCGAAGGTGAGGTCGGTGTACTTGACCGGCGCACCCTCCTCCGAGGCGGTCTGGTGCGGGAAGTACGTCACCAGCTGGATGGTCTGGTTCTTGTAGTTGTAGAACCAGACCATTCCGTCGTGCGGCGCCGCGTCCGCCGGCAGGTCACCCTCGTCCCAGGCGTAGGAGTTGACCACGTACACGCCCTCGTCGGTGGCCCACACGCCCTCGAACTTGCGTCCGCGGGTGACCTGGCCGTCGGCGAACTGCTCGCGTACCGACTTGGTGCGCGCGTCGCGGTCCGGTACCTCGATCCAGCGGACCGGGAAGGGGCGGCCCAGCTGGGCGGAGGTCAGGTAGGCGACGTCCGGCAGCACCGAACCGTCATCCATGATGATCTGCATCGCGGCGAGAACGCCGGCGTTCGGCGCGAGGCGGGTGAGCACGCCCGGGCCCAGCTTGACGCCGTGTGGCGCCGTCCAGCGGTAGAAGAGACCGTTGGGCTCGTCGGCGTCCTCGGAGAGGTAGATCCGGGTGCGGTCCTTGTCGACGGCAAGGGCCTCGTGGGAGTAGCGGCCCAGGCACTTGATCGGCTTCGGGTCGGCGCTGCCGTCGGCCCACACCTCGAAGACGTAGCCGTGGTCCTTCTGGTAGACGCCGGACCGGCCGCCCTCTTCCCACGTGTCGCCGGCCCGGTCCTCGGTCTCCTCGCAGGTGAGCCAGGTGCCCCACTGGGTCGGCCCGCCGGCGCAGTTGGAGATGGTGCCGGAAAGTGCCACGAACTCACCCAGGTTGCGGCCGGCGAGGTCGGTCTTGATCACGGTGCAACCGCCGGCGTCGACGGCGCCCGCGTCGTAGACAGTTCCCTTGACGTGCGGCACGCCGAACTCGGCGCCCGGGTCGATCTCGTGGTTCTGGATCAAGGTGTACCGGCCGTGGCCGGCGTCGTAGACGGCCATGCCGTCATGGTCCGACGGGGTGGTGCCCTGGCCGCGGTCGAGCCGGGTGACGCCGGTACGGGTGACCACCGTGTAGCTGAAGCCCTTGGGCAGGGCCAGGATTCCCTTGGGGTCGTCCACGAGCGGCGGGAAGGGCACGTTACCGGGCTTCACCGGCGGGTGCGGCCGGGCCGGGCTGGCCTGGGCCAGGGACGGCAGGCCGCCCGCGACGGCAAGGCCGACGCCGGCGGCGGCGCCGCTGGCGAGGAAGGTACGACGAGAGGAAGGCACGTGGATCAACTCCTGGTCAAGACGTAGTGCGACGACTGGCAGCCAACTCCTTCGGGCGGACAGCGACACGTCACCAGTGGGATCGGGCGGTGACATCGGAGTTAAGAGTCAGGGTCGCGCACGCGTCGCTGGCAGCAGGGCGGGCCAGTCCTGGGTGATGGCCCAGTCCGCGAAGCTGTGCCAGCCGACCCCCGGGTAGTCGCGGCGCAGCGCGGCGACGTCGACGGTCAGGCCCACCGTGCTGAAGTAGTCGAACATGGCCGCCAGGTCGGTGGACCGCTGTCGAACCTGGGCCAGCGGCACCTGCGTGTGGGTGATCGGGCGGCCGATGGCGCCGGCGAGGATCTCGGCCAGCTGGGCGGGTGTGCGTTCGTCGGAGGCGATGTCGACGCGTCGGCCGGCGAACTCGCTCGAGCGTTGGAGGGCGAGCGTGGCGAAGGCGCCGATGTCGACAGCCGGGATGAGGGTGAGCGGCCGGTCGGCGGGCATCGGCCAGGCAAAGGTGCCCCTGCCCAGACCGTCGAGCGTCCAGCCACTGGCGTAATTGTCCATGAAGGCGGCCGGCGCGATGATCGTCCAGGGCACTGTCGAGGTGCGCAGGTGCCGCTCGACCAGGTGCTTGCTGTCGTAGTGCGGGATGCCGGTGCCGCGGTCGGCGTGCGCGACGGTGGTCAACACGAGGTGACAACCCTCCATGCTGCCGCCATGAGCAATTCGCACACGCCAGCTCAGGCCGAGCAGCCAGCGATCCACGTGCACGGCCTGGAGAAGTCGTTCAAGCAGCTGAAGGTGCTGCGCGGCGTCGACATCGACGTCGCGCGGGGCAGCATCTTCGCCCTGCTCGGCTCGAACGGTGCCGGCAAGACCACAGTGGTGAGGATCCTGGCCACGCTCCTCAGGGCCGACGACGCGCGTCTGGTGGAGGCGGCCGACATCTTGGCCAGCCTCCCCGAGCAGGCGTACCGCTCTGGCGAGATCGACCTGGGTGAGGTGGCGCAGGACGATCTACCGTTCGACCTTCTGGATGCGCTGGCCGTCGAGGCGGACCCGCGGGTGAAGCGACTACTGGGTCTGATGCGCGAGCGCGGCTGGGATGGTCTGGCGCGGCTGGAGCGGCTGGCAGAGCCGTCCACCTGATCGACTGTCAGCTCTGTTGGTAGTTCACCGCGGCGAACCCGCACGGCTGGTGCAGGTGCAGGTAGTAGGCGCCCTCGCCGAACTCGTCCAGGTCCGCGCCGCCGAGCAGACCCACGTAGTCCATCGGCTCCCCGCACCCGGGGCAGTCGGCGTGCTCGGCGTCCTGGATCCAGTCCGGTCGGCCGCCCAGCGTGGAACCGCCCTGGTGCCAGGCACTGGCCTGGTACGGGCTCGCCAGTGCCGGCCCCGCAACCGGGAGCAGTGTCGGCGGGTCCTCCGGCCCGGCATCGCCGCCCAGATAGCTCGGCCGGGTGTTGTCGGCGCACCAGCCGGTGGTGCCGGCCGGCGTGACCCGGCTGTACAACGTCGCGTAGCAGGCGCAGAAGTGGCAGGTCTCGATGACGAGGCGGCCGGACCAACCGGTGTGGGCGAGCGCGGCACCGACGGCGGGGTCGGAGGTGTCGAGGTCGGCGGCGACCCAGAGCGGCGACGCGCACCAGGGGCAGGCGGATCGGTCCGCCGGTGCGGGCGTGTCCCGCATGACCCACCGGTACGCGACGTCAGCGCACAGGCCCCGTCGGTTGCCGTCCGGGCCGATCGTCCAACCGCCCTCGGCCGCGTAGCTCAGCACCCCCACGTGCAGGTCGTCCGCGCCGGCCGGAGGGCGGGTCGACCAGCGACGCAGGGCGTCCTCGGCGAGCGGGTGAGCGCTGTGGGCCAGGATGAGGAGCAGATTGTTGAGTCGGTCCGGCGTCTGCCCGCCGTCGACCTGCTCGATGACCCGGCCGACCACGTCGGCGCCCGCCGACCGGTACAACGTCGCGGGCCACAGCAGGTCGAGGTCGAGCAGGGCCCCGTGGTACGGCGACAGCCTCTCCGGATCGGCAGCGGCGATCTCGCTCAACTCCTCGATCGCGTCGTCGTCCTCGTCCGCCGCTCTCCTGATCAATTCCTCGATCACGAGCGGATGGTAGCTCCCCCCTCCGACGCTCAGCGTCCCGCTGCCGGGGCCGGCTGAGGTCGACGATCAGTGGACCTGTCGGGTGTGTCGCGCCACCAGCGGCGGGATACCAGCGCCGCCAGCCCGGCGCCCGCGGCGTTGAGCAGGACGTCGTCTACCGACGACACCCGGTCCAGCCGCAGGACGTACTGGGCGGTCTCGACCAGGACCGAGCAGCCGGCCGCGAGGGCCAGGATCCGCGGCACCGATGCCAGCGCCGGGAACCGCAGCGGGGCGAAGAACCCCAGGGCCGCGAAGACCAGCAGGTTGCCGACGATCTGGAACGTCGCCGTCACCGGACCCCCATCGGAGAAGATCGTGAGCAGGTCGCGCAGCGGCACCAGTGTCACCCGGCCGGAGACGGCGCCGGCCTGCTCACCCGGCAACATGATCATCCAGACCCAGGGGACGGTGCCGTACACGATGCCGACGTCGGCCAGCGACGTCCGCCACGCCGACGTGGCGCCGACGGCACGTCGGCGGCGCGCCAGGGCCCACACCGCAAGGGCGGCCAACGGCAGGACGATCGCCGTGATGAGGACGACGCCGTTGAACGTACCGAGCCAGCCGTGCCAACCCTTGACCATGCGACCCCCGCTTTTCGCCCAGCCCCGAGAAACCTACCCGGCCCGGGCCGCGAGTGATCGCCTGTTCGTGACACCGCCGCGACCTGGCTACCGCAGCGGATCGTGTTCTGCTGCGGTAGCCACTCGTCTGACCGGAGCCGGTGTTCAGCGCGTCACGAGCTCATCGGTCGACGGGCGAGGTGGCCGATGCCCGTCATGGTGGCTGCGGCCACCGCGATGAGGACCGCCAGCGGTAGCGGCTGACCGTCGAAGTGCCGCATCGCCCCATTGACGAGCAGTGGGTCGGGGATGAGCCATCCGGCGAGGAAGCCGGTGAGTGCGACGCCGACGATGACGGCGGGCCGGTGACGGCGGACCGCGAATGCGGCGGCGACAGCGGCGGTGGTGGCGGCGAGGATCCCGATCACCGTCGGCACGGCGTCGACAACGTAGACGCCGTGGCGTCCCCATTCTCCGGTGCCTTTCCAGGCGAGGATCCCGAGCGGGACGAGGGCCCACCAGAACAGGCGCGGCCGGGGCGCGGTCCACCGCTCGCGGGCGGCGATCGCGAGCAGGACGAGGATAGAGACCGGTACGGCGTACGCGAAGAGCTGTTGGCCGAGGTTGGCGCCCATGCCGGCGCCGTTGAGCGTGTCGATGACGAACCAACCAACGGTGACCGTCAGGAACATCGCCTGCAGGGTGAGGGCGGTCCGGGTCGCGCCGCACAGCCAGGCGATCAGCGGTGCGAGGGGCAGCAGGCCGAGAGCGACCAACTCCGGCCAACTGGAGATGACGGCCGGCATGTCGGTGGCGAGGACGGCCCCGGTGAACAGGTCCAGTGTGTCACCGGCGGGCCGGGTGCCGGCGGCGACGAGCAGGGCACTGAGCCCGGTGGTGAGGGCCGCGGTGGTGACGGGCGTCGTGAGCCGCAGCCGGATCGCCAGGGCGATGATGTTCAGTGTCTCGTGCGGGCTCGGGTGTCGACGGCCGTCGTCGAGGTCCAGAAGCAGTCCAAGCAGTTCCTCACCGCGGGCTGTGCGATGCGTGGCCGGTAGCAGGCGCAGCAGACGTCGATAGCGTCGTTCCAGAGGGCTCATGTCCGGGCTCATCCGGTGGCCCCGAGACGCGGGGCGTTGCGGGCGGCACGCTTGTTGAGGCGCTCCTCGGCGAGCCGGACGGCGTCGGCCATCCGTCGGCTCTCGGCGCGGATGGCGTCTGCACCCGCGTCGGTCAGTCTGTAGAAACGGCGCAGCCGGCCCTTCTCCACCTCGTCGTGGTCGGGGGCGATGAACCCTTGGGTGACGAGGCGGTCGAGGGCACCGTAGAGGGTGCCGGCGCGTAACCGGATCCGGCCGTCGGTCATCTCGTCGACCTCCGTCACCACGGCGTAGCCGTGCCGGGGTTGGTCGGCGAGGGCGGAGAGGATCAGGAACGTCTGCTCACTGATGTCCATACACGATATATATCGCACCACGATATATAAAGCAACGACGTTGCGCGATGGAGCGGCAGGGCCGTCATCGGCGGAGTGGGGTCGCCGGTCGTGCCGCCCTCGCACGGCTCGCGAGGGTGGCACGACCGACCGATCTAGCGGTGGGTCAGCTGCGGGTGGACCACCGCTGGTTGGTGCCGCCGTTGCAGGCCCAGAGGATGAGCTTGGTGCCGTTCGCGGTGGCGGCAGCGTTGGCGTCGAGGCAGAGCCCGGACTGGACGCCGGTGATGGTGCCGTTGGAGTTGAGGTTCCACTGTTGGTTGGTGCCGCTGTGGCAGTCCCAGATGATGGCCTGGGTGCCGTTGGCGGTGCCCTGGCCGGAGGCGTCGAGACACTTGTTGCCGTACACCTGGAGTTGTTTGCCGGCGGTGTAGGTCCAGCGCTGCGCGGTGTTGCCGACGCAGTCCCAGAGTTGGACCTGGGTGCCGTTGGTGGTGCTGCCGTTGGGCACGTCGATGCAGCGGCTGGACTGGGCGCCGACGACCTGGACGTTCTGTTGCGGGTTGCCGCCGCCGGCCGGGGCGTAGGCGGCGGCGTTGATGTTGGCCTGGACGGCGTTCTCGGTGGCCGCCGTCGGGTAGCCGGAGGTCAGCACGCCCTCGAAGAAGGTGCCGCGACCGGTGATGCTGTTGTCACCGCCGATGCCGAGCAGGATGGCGCCTTCCTTCTTCATCGGGTGATAGCCGTTGGGGCGTGGCCCGTCGAAGTAGGTCGTCAGGCTGCCCGACTGGGCGTTGCCGCCCCGGATCGCCCAGTGGTTCGGCTCGCCCTTGACCATGGCGGTGACGAACCGGTGGTTGATCGACGCGATGTTGTTGTAGCCCGCGTTGACGCCGGAGAACAGCCCCCACTCAAGGTCGGCCATGATCCACGGGCCGGCCCCCGCCCCGTAGCCCCACTGCTTGTTGGCGCCGAAGTAGACGGTCTCCATGATGGCGCGCTCGTCGGCGAGGTTGTTGGTCTGCGCATTGCCGTAGTCGAAGCAGCACCACTGGTTGTAGTGCGTGCCGTCGACGACCGCGTAGATGCCCTCGGGCTGGTCGCCGGTCGCGACACCGTTTGTGTTGTTGTTGCGGTAGCCGGTGCCGGGGGCGATGTAGACGCCGTACGCCTTCTGGCCGCCGACGGTGACCGGTGCCGCCTTCGCGTCGGCGAGATTGTCGAATCCGCCGGGGGCAGGGCCGACGAAGTAGCCGGGGGGCGCCTGGGTCAGACGGTTGTTGCGGCCGGACTGGTCGTAGATGATCGTGATGACGCAGTTGGTGTTGGCGCAGAACGTGTCCTGGGTGGCGGCGTTGGCGTAGCCGCCCTCGCTGAGCACGCCGACGTCGCGGGTGGTGTTGTCCGACGATCGTCGGACCTGGTAGAGCGGGCCGTTGTACGCGCCGTACAGCGCGCGGGTGGTGCTGTGCGCGGCCACGCACGGCGTGCCGCCGGAGGCGTAGATGTCACACGGACCCGTGCCGGCGGCGTGGGCGACGCCCGGCGCGTCCGAGACCACATAGGCGCCGGCGCCGACGACGAGGACGAACAGGGTCCCGACGGCGGCCATCAGGCGACCCAGTTTTCTCTTCACGTTCATCGGATCCTTTCGGGTGCGTGGCGGGAGTGGTGTGCGGTGCTGGAATTGACGTCACACGTCATACCTGTGACATTAATGGTCGTCCATCTATAAGCGCTAGTTGGCACGCGTTGGTCATCGATCGACGAGCCTGAGGACGGATATGCTGGTCGGCGGAGCACGGTGCGTCCCCGTATCGGGGCAAAAATCGATTCGAGGGCGATTGATGAACATCGGGGAGATCGCTCGCCGGGCGGGGGTGTCCCGCAGCACCGTTTCCTACGTGCTCAGCGGAAAACGCAGCGTGTCGGAGGCGACCCGGCAACGGATCCAGTCGGTCATCGACGAGTTGGACTACCGGCCGAACGCCAGCGCCCGTGCTCTCAAGGAGGGGCGCACCCGCACCCTCGGGCTGGTCATCCCGCCAGCGAGCCAGCGGTTGACCGACATGCAGCTGGGCTTCGTCGCCAGCGTCGTCGAGGCCGCGGCCCGCCACGACCTCGACGTGCTGCTGTCCCCCTCCGGTGGCGACCATGACCGGTCGTTCGAGCGGATCGTCACCGGGCGTCGGGTGGACGGCGTGGTCCTCATGGAGATCCGGCTGGCCGACGACCGGGTGACCCGACTGACCAAGGCCGGGCTGCCGTTCGTCACCATCGGCCGGACTGCCGAGCCGCACGGGATGAGCTGGATCGACATCGACTACGCCGGGCTGATCGCCCGGTGCGTGCAGCACCTGGCCGACCTGGGGCACCGGCACGTGGCACTCGTGAACCGGTCCGCCGAGTTGGTGGCCGCCGGGTACGGCCCCAGCCATCGCGCGCTGACCGGTTTTCGGGCAGCGGCGGTGGAGCGGGGGTTGACCGGCGTGGAGGTCTGCAGCGGCGACGACACCGCCTCCGGCGAGGCGTGTATGGAGCAACTGCTGGCGACGCATCCGGAGGTCACTGCGGTGGCCACCATCAACGAGGCCGCACTGCCCGGAATGCAGCGCGCGTTGACCGGCGCAGGGTTGTCAGTGCCACGCGACTTCTCCGTCACCGGAGTCGCCGCGCAGCACTGGGCGGAGGACTTCCGCCCGCCGCTGACCGCCGCCGACGTGCCGATGGTCGAGATGGGCGCCGAGGCGGTGTCGCTTCTTCTGGAGATCATCGCGGCACCCGATGCCGTGCCGCGACACCGCCTGTACAGCCCGCCCATCTCGTTGCGTTCCAGCACCGGCCCGGTCCGCGGCCGCTGATCCGACGGCGCTACCCGCCCCTGACCCGCCGTTCCTCCTGGGCGGCGGCGAGGATGAGGTAGCTGCTGGCGGTCCAGGTGTAGGCACGGTCCCGCAGCCCGGTGCCGGTCTCGGCGTCGAAGTTCTCCGCGAAGCCGGACTTCTCGCACAGCGCGAGGAACCGCCGACTGATGTCGTCGGCGATCCTGGTCTGCCCGGCCCGGCGCAGGCCGTCCTCGACCAGGACTGTGGAGGGCGCCCAGATCGGGCCACGCCAGTAGCCGTCGGCGAGGTAGTGCGCCGAGTCGGTCGGCTCGGTGGCCAGCCCGTGCGTGGTCAGGTGCGTTTCGACGCCGCGCGCCAGCGCAGCGGCGACCGGGGCGGGCAGGTCGGCCCCGAGTGCCACGGGCATCAGGTCGAGCAGGCTGCGGCTGGTGCGCCGCTGCCCGGTGTGGGGGTCCCGGGCGCAGAAGCGTTCGCCGTCCCACAGGTCGCGCAGCATCGCCCCGTGGATCCGGTCGGCCTCCTCCGACCAGCGGGTGGCGGGCTCACCCAGCTCGGTGGCGAGGTCGGCGAGGCAGCGGAGCTGCGAGACCAGGAACGCGGCGAGATCAGCCGTCTCGAGGACCCTGTTGTCGTCGAAGGTGGTGGCGTTGTCCCAGCCACTGTCGTTGCCGTGCTGGTAGTGCGGCAGGTCGTGGCCGGGGGCGCGTCGCGCGTCGAGCCAGAACCCGGTCCAGCGGGCGAGCCTGTCGTACGTCTGCGCCAGCGCCGCCCGGTCCGGCGGCTGGGGAAGGCGTCGGCGCAGGTGCCGGAGGGCCCAGCCATGGATGGGAGGCTTGACGTAGTTGTGCAGGACCTCCGAGTGGGTGACCGAGTCGGGGAGGGCGCCGGCCTCGTCCTGGTGGTCGAAGGGCAACTGGAACTGGTGCCAGGCCAACTCCGGCTCGCCGGCCGCCAGGGCGATCGCGTTGAAGCAGTGGTCCCAGCTCCACACCTTGTCCATCCAGTGCTTGGACATCAGGACGGCCGGCCGGGTGACGAAACCCGCCGGGGCGACAGTGGCCGACCACAGGACGTACGCGGCCAGCTCGGCGGCCGGGGTCTCGGGGCCGCGCCAGGGCGCTATCGCGTCGACGAACGCGGTGAACTCCGCGAAGCGATCGCGGCACAACTGCTCGAAGGTGACGGAACCGGCGTACGGGCGGCGGGCAGTGGCGTACTCCTCGACCGCGATCTCCCAGGGCTGGTCGCCGGGAAGGTCCAGGGATCTTTCGGCGCTGCCGAGCGCCTGCGCGCCGTCGGTCCGCGGCAGTGCGCCGGAGAGCACGGTGATCCGGTAGCGGCGACCGGTCTCGTACGAGGTGAACACGTGTGATCCGTCGACCGGGTCGGCGTACAGGTAGGTGCCGCTGAAGGGGGTGAGGGTGTGCGCGGCAGCGGCCACCCGCAGGCCGAGCCGGTGGCCCCGGATCCGCAGAGTGTCCGGCCCGTCGTAGACGGCTTCGATCCGGTCGGCCCCGTTGTGCCAGGTCAGCAACGCGGGCGTGGCAACGACAGTGGTGCCGGCGACGGTGGGGGTGAGCCGCAGCACGGGGTGCAGCCCGGTCTGGTGCGAGACCAGGTGCAGGTCGTCGGCATACGTCTTCTCGGCTACCACCGGGGAGATGTTGAACCAGGATCCGCGGTAGCTGAACGGGATGTCCTGGATGGAGAACTCCGGACCGGACGGGGCGACGGTCATGGGTGGCGAGTGCCTTTCTGTGGTGCGGGTGGTCGGTCCTCGACCGCCGCGGATGGTCAGTCCTTGACGGCGCCGGCGGTCACGCCCATCGAGACGTACCGCTGGGCCAGGATCAGCAGCACGGCGGCGGGGATCGAGGCGACGACGGCGGTGGCCATGATGGCGTTCCACTGCTGGTTGTTGTTGCCGATGTAGTGGTAGATGCCGAGGGTGATCGGCTGGTAGTCGCCGCCGCCGGCCAGGGTCGAGGCGAAGATGAAGTCCGACCAGGACCACAGGAACGCGAAGAGCGACACAGTGACGATCGAGTTGCGGCTGACCGGCAGCACTACCGACCAGAAGGCCCGCAGCCGACTGGCGCCGTCGACCACGGCGGCCTGGAGCAGCTCGTCGGGGATGCCGGACATGAACGCCGTGAAGATCAGGACAGCGAACGGCACCGCGAGGGTCGTGTCGGCCAGGATCAGGCCGGGCAGCGTGTTGAGGACGCCGAGGGTGAGGTAGATGGCGTAGAAGCCCATCGCCATGATGATTCCCGGGATCATCTGCGCGATCAGCAGCAGGAAACTCAGCGCCGGGCCGCCGGGTGGCCGGAGCTTCGCCAGCGCGTAACCGGCGGGGGCGGCCAGCGCCACGGTCAGCACCACGGTGCCGAGGCCGACCAGGAAGCTGGTGCCGAGGTAGGGCAGTTGCTGGTCGAGCACCGCCCGGTAGCCGTCCAGGGTGCCGTTGGTGGGGAACAGGTGCGGGGGACTGGCCCGCATGTCCTGGTCCCGGGTGAAGGACACATTGATCATCCAGTAGACGGGGAAGAGCATCAGCCCGGTCAGCACCAGGCCGACGCCGGTCTTCCACCAGGCCCGAGGCGTCGAGGTGGTCATCGCAGCTGTTGCCTCCGCTCGATCCGGATGTAGACGAGGCCGGCGATCAGAGCCAGCACGATGAGCAGGTTGCCGATGGCCGCGCCCGGGCCGAACTCGGGCAGCAGGTTGCCGAAGCCGAGCCGGTACGACCAGGTGGCAAGCGTTGCCGAGGAGCCGGTCGGGCCGCCCTTCGTCATGATCCAGATGATGTCGAAGACCTTCAGCGTGTAGATCAGCCCCAGCAGCAGCGTGATCAGGGAGACGGGACGCAGCAACGGAAAGGTGATTCCCCAGAACCGCTGCCACCCCGTCGCGCCGTCGAGTGCTGACGCCTCGTACATCTCGGTCGGGATCGCCTGTAGGCCGCTGTAGAGCACCACCAGGTTGAACGGGATGCCGATCCAGACGTTCGCGATGATCACCGAGGTGAGTGACCAGCCCGGTGAGGTGAGCCAGTTGACCGGGTCGATCCCGACGACGCCGAGCGCCGTGTTGACCAGCCCCGAGTCGCTGTTGAGCAGCCACGACCAGGTCGATGCCGAGACGATCAGCGGCAGCAGCCACGGTACGAGGATCAGTGCCCGCAGCGTGCGCGACAGGGGGAAGTGCTTGTAGAAGAAGAGGGCAAGGGCCATGCCGATGGTGAACTGGAAGGCGAGCGAGGCCACTGTGAAGACCACTGTGTGCGTCAGTGTCGGCCCGAATGCCGGGTCGGTCAGGACGGTCCGGTAGTTGTCGAGGCCGGCGAAGGGTGCTCCGCCCTGCACGAACGAGCGGACGGTGTACTCGCGCAGGCTCAACTCGACGTTGCGGTAGAGCGGGTAGGCGTAGAAGGCCGCCAGGTAGATGGTCACAGGTGCCAGGAAGCCCCAAGCCCACCATCGGCTGGGCCGGCGGGCACGGGACGGGGGAGGCCCGGGTGGGGCGGCGGTCGCCGCCCCACAGTGGTCTCGTACGGCGGTGTTGGTCTCTGTCGTGGAGGGCATGGTGTCGCTTCGGATCGCTTACCTGGTAGTGGCGGCGGTCTGCGCGGCGGCGAGCGCCTCCTGTGGCGACTTCCCGCCGCTGAGTGCCGACTGCACAGCGGTCCACAGCGCCTCGGAGATCTTCGGGTACTTCGTGCCGAGGTCGTCACCGGTGCGGCCCTTGGCTGCCCGGACCGCCTCCACCCAGACCTTGAGCTTGGGGTCCGCGGTGGCCTGCCGATCCTGTACGGCGGCGACGGGCGCGACGTAGGAGAGCGTGGTGTCAGTGGTGAGGAGGTTGTCGGCGTTGGTCAGGCAGGTGACGAGCTTCTGCGACGTCTCGTACCGGCCGGTCTTCTTCTGCACCGGAATGGAGACGAACTCACCGCCGGTGGGCGCCGGGGCCGGGCCGCCCGCGCTGGCCGGGATCGCGACAGTGCCGTACGAGAAGCCGAGCTTCTCCGCGTTGGCCAGTTGCCAGGTGCCGTTCTCGGCGAACGCGTAGTCGCCGGTGGCGAACTCCTGCCAGCTCGTGGTCTGGGTGTTGTTGATGACGGAGTTCGGGGCGTGGCCCTGCTTGAGCCAGTCGGTCCAGAGCGTCAGCGCGGACACCGCCTGCGGCGAGTCGAGACTCGTCAGTTGGGCGCCCGACCCCCAGAACCAGGGCAGGAACTGGAAGCTGCCCTCCTCGGTGCCGATCGCGGAGAAGGTGATGCCCTTCTTGCCCTTGGCCTTGACCTTGGTCAGTGCCGCGGTCAGTGAGGTCCAGTCCTTGACGGCGGCGGGATCGACGCCGGCGGAGGTGAGCACATCCTTGTTGTAGTAGAGGGCGAGGGTGTTCGCCCCGATCGGCACCCCGTAGGTCTTGCCCCCGCTCTGGCCTGCGCCGAGCAGGTTCTTTTCCATGGCCGAGACGTCCAGCTTGTTGTCGTCGGTGGTGGTGAGCGCACCGGCTTCGGCAAGAGTGGAGATGACCGGGTTGTCCACGATCAGCACGTCCGGTGAGTTTCCCTGCTGGGCGGCGAGCAGCGCCTTGTTGGTCAGGTCGGTGGTGTCGTAGCCGGTCCGCTCGACAGTCACCCCGGCGGAGGTGCCGCACTTCTTGAGCAGCGCGACCCACTCGGAGTCGTCGGCGAACTGCGGATAGGGGTCCCAGACGAGGTAGGCGCCACCGTCGGCGCCACCGTCGGCTGACGACGAGCAGGCGCTGCCCGTCACGGCGGCGAGAGCTATCACGGCGACGGCGGCCAGGCGCCGCCGACGACTGAGTCCGGTCATGTGGTGCCTCACTTCGCATCGATCGTCAGGTGGGGGTGTGTCGGTGATCGTCGCGGCTCGAAACAGTCCAACCACGCGGCGAATCGATTCGACGAATCGGTTCGCCCGAAGATAGGTCTGGCCATACCCGGGGGTCAAGGGTCAGTTGGTCGATCCGGGAGGTTCGCTGGGCAACACGGGCGTCACCGCGCCGTCACTTCATTGACATGGTTCAGTTCCCGGCCCTACGATCCGTGCGAATCGATTCGCAAGTGCTGCCCTCCGGAGAGCGTCCCCCGCGCCCCACCAAGGAGCCGCCCGTGAAAACCCCGTCCCGCAGCAGGTCAGGACGAGCCCGCGTGTTCGTGGCCCGCCTCGTCGTCGGCCTGCTCGCCGCCGCTGCCGCAGTCACCGTCGTCCCGTCCCCCGCGCAGGCCGCCGACGAGTCGATCAGCGTCAACTTCGCCACCACCAACGGTGCGCCGACCTACCGCGCCTCCGGCTGGATCTACGGCATGACCGAGAACGCCAGCGGTCCGGCCGACCACTTCTACCGGGACGTCAAGTTCCAGTACATGCGCGCCGGCGGCGCGCAGCTCCCGGGCAGTGGCTGGGTCGGCGGCACCTACGACCGCCGCTGGAACTCCACAGTCGCCCAGGCGCGTCGCACCACAGCCCTCGGCGGGAAGTTCATCATCCTGCCGCACGACCTCTGGGGTGCCGACGGCGCCGGAATCTCCCGCTTCCCCGGTGACAACGGCAACTGGACCGACTACGACAACTTCCTGACCCGCCTGATCAACGACGTCCGGGCCTCGGGCCTGTCGGTGCAGTGGGACATCTGGAACGAACCCAACATCACCATCTTCTGGAACAGGCCGATCTCCCAGTACCTCGAACTGTGGCGGCGGACCTACCAGCGCATCCGGGCGGAGTTCCCCAGCCAGCTCATCGTCGGGCCGAGCTGCGCCTGCGTACCGTCGACCAACCACGCCTTCTGGAACCAGTACCTGGACTTCGTCCGCTCGACGAACACGGTGCCGGACATCATCAGCTGGCACTCGCTGCCCGGCGACCCGGTCGCGAACGTCGCCGCCGCCAACGCCACCCTCGACCCGCGTGGCATCGCCCACCCGCGTCCGTACCAGATCAACGAGTACGGCGCGCCCGACGAGCAGAACCCGGCCGACGGCGCCTGGTACATCGCACGGCTGGAGCGGGCCCGGGCCGACGGCCTGCGGGCGAACTGGGCCAGCGGCGGCAGCCTGCACAACGACCTCGGCAACCTGTTGATCCGTAACTCGGCCGGCCAGCACCAGCCCAAGGGGGAGTGGTGGAACTACCGCTACTACGCCTCCCAGGTCGGGGAGATCGTCGCGGTGACCCCCAGCCAGTCGTACGACGCGTACGCCACGAAGGCCGCCGGGTTGGCGAAGGTGCTCATCGGCGGTGGTCGTACCACCGGGAACCTGACAGTCAACCTGCAACGCCTGGACACCACGAGCGGCATCGTCCAGAACAACCAGGTCCGGGTCCTCACCCAACGCATCCCGCACAACGGTGGCGGCGCGGTGGCGGGGCCGGTCACGGTCTCGAACAGCGTGGTCGGGGTGTCGAACAACAACGCCACTGTGACGGTGCCGTACACCAACCAGACCGACACGTACACCGTCACGCTGCTGCCTCCCTCGGACGGTGGCTTCCAGTCGGTGGCGGTGGCCCAGCACTCCCAGCAGTGCCTGAACAACGCCGGCCTGAGCACCGCCGACGGCAACGTCCAACAGCAGAACTACTGCGACGGTGGTGACCAGCAGCTCTGGAACTTCCGCCCGGTAACCGGAGTGGCGAACACCTTCACGGTGGTCAACCAGCAGAGCGGCAAGTGCCTCGACGTCAGCGGCGTCTCCACCGCCGACGGTGCGGCGGTGCACCAGTGGACCTGCCTGAACAGCCTCAACCAGCAGTTCACGCTGCGAAAGGTGACCTACTCGGGCAACGACTCGCACGACTACCAACTCGTCGCCCGGCACAGTGGCAAGTGCGTCGATGTCAACGCGGTCTCCACGGCGGCCGGCGCGCTGGTCCACCAGTGGACCTGCAGGGCGGTCAATCAGGGCAGCCCGTTGAACCAGACGTGGCGGCTCCTGGGGCGGTAGGCGTCCCGGGGGAGGTGGTGTGCTGGCCGTCCGCCCAATGGCCAGCACACCACCTCGCCACCGCATTCATTGACATAAATTAATTAAAGGTCATACGATTCGCTGCGAATCGATTCGCCATCGCCATCACCCCCGTGGCGCGTCGACACCCCCACCGCGCTTCCACGACTCCGAGGAGCCACCTCGTGCGAACCCCGTCCCCCACCGGGCCAGGAACAGCCCGTGATCTCGTCCCGAGACGTCATCGCACCCGACGTCTGGCCGCCCTGGCGGCCGCGCTGGTCGGAGTGCTCGTCGGCGTCGGCGCCCTACAAGGCGCATCACTTTCCGCCGCCGCGGCACCCGTCTCGGCTGCCGCCATCGTCGTCGGTCAGAGCACCCCGATCGTCGGTACGCCGTCCGGCCGCTGCCTCGAAGTGCCCAACTCCAGCACCACGAACGGCACCCAGACGCAACTCTGGGACTGCAACGGCAGCGCCGGCCAGAGCTGGACCTGGACGTCCACCAAGCAAATCCAGGCGTACGGCAACAAGTGTCTGGACGCCTCCGGCCGCGGCACCGCCAACGGCACCCAGGTGATCATCTGGGACTGCAACGGCCAGAACAACCAACAGTGGAACGTCAACAGCAACGGCACCATCACCGGCGTGCAGTCCGGGCTGTGCCTCGACGCCAACGCCGCCGCCACCGCGAACGGCACCAAAATCATCCTCTGGGCCTGCAACGGCGGCGCGAACCAGCAGTGGGCCTCGCCGACCACCACCCCGCCGCCGACCAACCCGCCGACCGGCGCGCGTCCGTGCGACATCTACGCCTCCGGCGGCACCCCGTGCATCGCGGCGCACAGCACCACGCGGGCGCTCTACGAGGCGTACGCCGGAAACCTCTACCAGGTCCGACGCTCGTCGGACAACACGACCCGCAACATCGGGCTGACGGGCACCGGCGGCACCGCCAACGCGGCGACGCAGGACTCGTTCTGCTCTGGCACGTCCTGCGTGATCACTGTCGTCTTCGACCAGTCCGGGCGCGGCAACGACCTCTGGTACCAGGGTTCGAGCGTCGTTCCGGGCTCCCCGCAGAGCAAGCCGGCGATCGCAACCTCGGAGTCGCTGACAGTGGGCGGCGCGAAGGCGTACTCGCTCTACATCAATCCCGGTAACAGCTACTGGCGCGACGGGCACCTCACCGGCGTGCCGACCGGCGCGGCACCCGAGGGCATGTACATGGTCACCAGCGGGACCCACGTCAACAGCGGCTGCTGCTTCGACTACGGCAACAGCGAGACGACCAGGAAGGCCGACGCCGCCGGCGCGATGGACGCCATCAACTTCGGCAAGCAGTGCTGGTTCGGCGGCTGCTCCGGCAGCGGGCCCTGGGTGCAGGCCGACCTCGAGTGGGGTCTCTTCCCGGGCGGCAGCAGCTCCTGGAACCCGAACCAGCGCGCGTTCACCAGCAAGTTCGTCACCGCGACGCTGAAGAACAACGGCACGACCCGGTTCGCCATCAAGGGCAGCGACGCGCAGGCTGGCAGCCTCTACACGCTGTACGACGGCTCGCTCCCGCCGGGCTACAGCCCGATGAAGAAGCAGGGTGCCATCATCCTGGGCAGCGGCGGCGACTGCTGCAAGCCCGACGGCGGCGCGAACCTGAGCGCCGGCACCTTCTACGAGGGAGCGATGGTCGCGGGCTATCCGTCCGACGCGACCGAGAGCGCCGTGCAGGCCAGCGTGGTGACCGCCGGCTCCGGGTGCCGCCGTTGAGGGCGCCGCCGTTGGCGGTGAGCGAAGCCCCGATGGTCGTCCCGTTCGGCACGCTGCCGCCGATGGTGACGCTGA
>NZ_JBEZGJ010000112.1:0-24679 GCF_040649965.1 Micromonospora sp. NPDC048843 | reverse complement strand
CTGGCCGTCGTCGACGAACGGGGCCGGATCGAACTTCCACGCGACGGCCTCGGCGCCGGGGGCGCCGGCGCGCCCTTCGCCATCCCCGCCCTCAAGCCCGCGTTGATCATGAAGCTATTGCCAGTCTCATCGACGAGTCGAGGCAATAACTTCATGATCAACAGGGGTGTTGGTGCGGGTGGGGGACGAAGGGGGTGCCGAGGTGGGGGGTGGCCAGGACGGTGGGGGAGTGGGTGCGCAGGGCGGTCAGCCGGGAGGTGCGGGCTTGTTCCGGGTCTTCCTCGTGGGCGTACGCCAGGTCGGGGTCGACGAGTTGCACCATGTGCACCAGCAGGTCCCCGGTGAGCAGCATCCGCTCGTCGGCCGAGGTCAGGAGCACCGACTGGTGACCGGGCGTGTGGCCCGGGGTGGGTAGCAGACGTACCGCTGGGGTGAGGGTGCTCTCGCCGTCGACCACCCGGAGCTGGCCGGCGGCGCGCAGGGGCGCGATGAGGCCGGCCGGCAGCCCGGGGTTGAGCGTCTCCGCCGCGTCGATTTCGGCGCGCTGCACCAGGTAGTTCGCGTTCGGGAAGTACGGCTGCCCCGAGGTGCCGGTGACCGCCCAGCCGATGTGGTCGCTGTGCAGGTGGGTCAGGACGACGGTGTCGACATCGGCGGGGTCGATGCCCGCGGCGGCCAACTCGGCGGGCATCCGCCCTGGCACGGGCGCCCAGCTCGCGGCGGGTGCGTCGGCTGGGCCGATCCCGGCGTCGACCAGCGTGACCGGCCCGTCGCCAGCGCGTATCGCGAAGCTGCGGAACGGTAGCCACCACTGCCCGTCGGCGGTCACCGAGCCGGGGTCGCGCCTGTCGGCCTCCGCCCACTTCGCCGCTGTGGCCTGCGGAAACGCCTCCGCGCGGGGCTGGAAGAAGGCACCCTCACCGTCGGTGAGTGCGGTGACCGTGATAGACCCGAGGGTGCGGTTCAGTGGCATCGGACGATGATTCCAGGGCATTCCTGTTCCGCGCAGCCCGGTTCCGCCGGCCGGTCGAGGCCGGCTGGGGGCTGCCGGCCCAATTGCAGTACGCTCGTACTGCTTGAGCACGTGTCCCCCGAGAGGAGCGCCGGCCGATGGCGAAGATCAAGGTAAACAACCCGGTCGTAGAACTCGACGGCGACGAGATGACCCGGATCATCTGGAAGCAGATCCGGGAGCAGCTGATCCTGCCCTACCTCGACGTCGACCTGCACTACTACGACCTGTCGATCCAGCACCGTGACGAGACCGACGACCAGGTCACGATCGACGCCGCCAACGCCATCAAGGAGCACGGCGTCGGCGTCAAGTGCGCGACCATCACCCCGGACGAGGCCCGGGTCGAGGAGTTCGGCCTGAAGAAGATGTGGCGGTCGCCGAACGGCACCATCCGCAACATCCTCGGCGGCGTCGTCTTCCGTGAGCCGATCATCATGTCCAACGTGCCGCGGCTGGTCCCCGGCTGGACCAAGCCGATCATCATCGGCCGGCACGCCCACGGTGACCAGTACAAGGCCACCGACTTCGTCGTCCCCGGCCCGGGCACGGTGACCATCACCTACACCCCGGCCGACGGCGGCGCGCCGATGGAGATGGAGGTCGCCAACTTCCCCGGCGGCGGCATCGCCATGGGTATGTACAACTACGACGAGTCGATCCGGGACTTCGCCCGGGCGTCGTTCCGGTACGGACTGGACCGCAACTACCCGGTCTACCTGTCCACCAAGAACACCATCCTCAAGGCGTACGACGGCCGGTTCAAGGACATCTTCGCCGAGGTGTTCGAGACCGAGTTCAAGGCCGAGTTCGCCGCTGCCGGCATCACCTACGAGCACCGGCTCATCGACGACATGGTCGCCGCCGCGCTCAAGTGGGAGGGCGGCTACGTCTGGGCCTGCAAGAACTACGACGGTGACGTGCAGTCCGACACCGTCGCGCAGGGCTTCGGCTCGCTGGGTCTGATGACCTCCGTCCTGCTCTCCCCGGACGGCCGGACCGTCGAGGCCGAGGCCGCGCACGGCACCGTCACCCGGCACTACCGGCAGTACCAGAAGGGCGAGAAGACCTCGACCAACCCGATCGCGTCGATCTACGCCTGGACCCGGGGCCTGGCCCACCGGGGCAAGCTGGACGGCACCCCGGCGGTCACTGAGTTCGCCAACACCCTGGAGCAGGTCATCGTCGACACCGTCGAGGGTGGCCAGATGACCAAGGACCTCGCGCTGCTCATCTCGCGCGACGCCCCGTGGCTGACCACCGACGAGTTCATGAACGCGCTCGACGAGAACCTTGCCCGCAAGATCGCTGCCTGATCCAGGCGTACCGCGTCATCGGAGCCCGCCGGCATTCCTGCCGGCGGGCTTCGGCGTGTCCGGCGCCGCCGCGCCGATCGGCGTCACTGCGGCCGGCGCGCCTCGTTGACCAGGATGGACGAGATGCCAGTCGCGTCCAGGAAGGTTGACCACGGTCGACCCGCGGCACCCGTGCGCCGATCAGCCAGCCTTCCCGGCTGTGCCGTGCACAGCCAGCCGTCCCTTCCCTGCGGGGGGCCCTGTCCCGGGCCCCCCGCGCCCTGTTTCCCACCAAGCTCAGGCCGCGCCAAGCTCTGGCCACGTCCGAGCCGTGCCACGCGCGAGCCGTGCCACGCGCGAGCCGTGCCACGCCAAGCTCATGCCACGCGCAAGCCGCGCCGCGCTCATGCCACGCGCGAGCGTGCCACGCCAAGCTCAGGGCACGCGCACAGCAGGGCTGATGCCGTCTTGGCAGTGCGCGACGCCGCCATGGCCCGTGTCCCCCGCGGCGGCCGAGCGGGGATTGGCCTCGACCGCCGAGACCGTTCCCCGAGGCCAGGTTTGGTGGCAGAGCACGACGGTGCCGGCCGGCGGGCACTCCAGAGAGCGTGATGTCTGTGAGTCATCACGATGACTCACCGACATCACGCTTCCTGCCGTATGTGGTGCGAGGTCGGGCCGCGCTCACGGCCGTGCCGAACGCCCCGCGAGCCCGAACGCCCGCGAGCCCGAACGCCCGCGAGCCCCAACGCCCGCGAGCTCGGAGCCCGGAGCGGGACGAGGTTGGCGGCCGGGGGCGTTCAGGCGGCACGCAGCAGGTCGGCGGCGCGTTCCGGGGCGATGTCGTTGATGAAGACGCCCATCCCGGACTCGGAGCCCGCCAGGTACTTCAGCTTGTCAGTGGCCCGCCGGATGCTGAACAGCTGTAGGTGCAGGTGGCCCAGCTCGCGGTCGACCCGCACGGGAGCCTGGTGCCAGGCCGAGATGTACGGCATCGGCATGTCGAACAGGCCGTCGAAGCGGCGCAGCAGATCCAGGTAGAGCGGCCCGAAGGAGTCCCGCTCGCTGTCGCTGAGCGCCGGGATGTCGGGCACCACGCGGTGCGGCGCGACGTGCACCTCGAACGGCCAGCGGGCAGCCGCCGGGACGAACGCCGTCCAGTGTTCGTTCTCGGTGACCACCCGGTCACCGGTGGCGCGCTCGGCGGCCAGCACGTCCGCGTACAGGTTGCCCCCGCCGGTCCGCTCGGCGTGCCGCCGCGCCGCGGCCAGCAGCGCGCGGGTGCGCGGCGTAACGAAGGGGTACGCGTAGATCTGGCCGTGCGGATGGTGCAGCGTGACACCGATTTCCACGCCCCGATTCTCGAAGCAGAAGATCTGCTCGACGCCGGGCAGCGCGCCGAGCACCTCGGTGCGGTCGGCGAGAGCGTCCAGCACGGTGCGGACCCGGCGCGGGGGCAGGCTGGCGAAGGAGGCGTTGTGATCCGACGTGAAGCAGACCACCTCGCACCGGCCGAGGCCCGGTCGGACCGGTGTGAACGGGGTGATCTCCCCGGGCTCCTCGGCTACCCGACCGCTCAGCGACGGGAACCGGTTCTCGAAGACCACCACGTCGTAGTCGGGTGCGGGGATCTCGGTCAGCCGGTCGCCGACCGACGGATCGAGAGGGCACTCGTTCGCCGGCGGGAGGAAGGTGCGGGTCTGCCGGTGCACGGCGACCGCCACCCACTCGTCGGTCAACGGGTCGTAGCGCAGCTGCGACGCGGGGGGAGGTGGCGGCAGGTCCCGGCGGTCCGGCTGGTCACGGACCGCGTCGTCGCGCTCGTCGAAGTAGATCAGCTCCCGGCCGTCGGCCAGGTCGATCGCGGTGCGCTTCACGGCGCCGTCCCCTCAGTTGTCGGCGTGCGCGTCACGCGGCCCGCCCCTGTCGCCTTGACCATGATCAGTTCGCCCACCTGTTCGCCGAGTACCCGCCGTGCGGGTGGAGGCAACCGGTCGTCGCTGACCAGTACGTGGGCCGCCGCCAACCCGACGATCGAGGAGATGCCGACAGTGCCCCACTTGGTGTGGTCGGCGAGCACCACCAGCTGGTCCGCCGCCGCCACGAGCGCCCGATCGGTCTCCGCCTCCATGAGGTTCGGGGTGGTGAAGCCGGCCCGCTCGGTGATGCCGTGGACGCCCAGGAAGAGCAGATCCAGGTGGAGTGACCGGACAGCCCCGACCGCGAGCGGGCCGACCAGCGCGTCCGACGGCGTGCGTACGCCGCCGGTGAGCACCACCGTCTGGTCCGGGCGGCCACCGGCGTGCATGATCTCGGCCACCGGCAGCGAGTTTGTCACCACGGTCAGCTCGGGCACGTCAACCAGCCGGCGGGCCAGCTCGGCGGTGGTGGTGCCGGCGGAGAGCGCGACAGCTGCTCCCGGCCGGACCAGCTGGGCCGCGCGGTCGGCGATGGCGGCCTTCTCGGGGAGTTGGCGGACCGACTTGGCGCGGAAGCCCGGCTCGTCGGTCGAGCTTGGCCCGGTCGTGGTGGCGCCGCCGTGCACCTTGGCCAGCAGGCCGCGCTCGTGTAGCGCATCGAGGTCACGCCGGATGGTCATGTCGGACACGCCGAACTCGCCTGCCAACTCGCTGACCCGGACGCCGCCGGTCGAGCGGACCCGCTCCAGGATGGCCGCCTGCCGCTGCTGAGCGAGCATCCGCCGTGCCTCCCGGGGCGTCCACGTACCCTCACGCGGTCAAACGTGTTCCAACAAAGATGAACACTAGCGCGTGCCGCTCAGCTGTGGAAGGAACGGGTACGGCGACGCCTCAGGCGGTGGCGATCTTCAGCTCGACCCAGCCGGTCTCGGTCAGATGGTGCAGCACTGCCTGCACCGCGTCCGCCACGCTCAGGTCGGTGGTGTCGAGCACCAGATCGGCGTCGGTCGGCTCCTCGTACGGGTCGTCGATGCCGGTCATGCCGGTGAGCAGGCCGGCTCGCGCTCGCGCGTACAGGCCCTTGCGGTCCCGCCGCTCGCACACCTCCAACGGGGTGGCCACGTGCACCAGCACGAAACCCGACCCGGCGGCGAGAGCCATCTCCCGGGCGGTGGCCCGGGCCGCCGCGTACGGAGCGATCGGACAGCAGATACCCACCCCACGGTGCCGGGCGATCTCGGCGGCCACCCAGCCGATCCGCCGGACGTTGAGATCCCGGTCGGTCTTGCTGAAGCCCAGCCCGGCGGAGAGTTCCCGACGCACCACGTCCCCGTCGAGCAGGGTCACAGTGCGGTCGCCACTCTCCCGCAACGCGTCCGCCAGCCCTCGGGCGATCGTCGACTTGCCGGAGCCGGAGAGGCCGGTCAGGAAGACCACCAGCCCTCGCTGCCGACGCGGCGGCCGAGCCCGGGCCAACTCCCGTGCCACAGCGGGCGGGGTGTGCCACTCCGGTAGCGGGAAGCCCCGGTCGAGCAGGTCGTCGATCTCCGGTTGGGTCAGCGCGAGCCGGCGGTTGCGCGGTGGGATGTCCTCCCGCCAACGCCACTGCCCGTCTCGGTTGTCGTAGGCGAGTTCGCGCGGCACCAGCACCCGCAGCCCGGCACCGGAGAGCATCTCCCCGGTGGAGAGCAGGTGGGTGACCCCGTACGCGGCCGAGACCCGGGCGCGCAGCAACGCGTCGCTGATCTCCTCGCGTCGGTGTGACAGCGGCACCGCGACCAGGGTGGCGGGTGGCATCCGGTCCCGCGCGGCGAAGATCGTACGGACCAGCGCCTCCGGCGGGAGCCCGTCTGCGCCGCCCTCGCCGACCGGGATCATCACGAGCAGATGAGCGGCCAGGGTGCGGGCGGCGTGGGCGATCTGGGCGAGCTGTGGACGATGCAGCGGCCGATCGGCGATCACCCCGAGCACCCGGCCCGGGGGCAGCAGCGCGCGAACCTCCTCCGGGTTACGCCGCAGTCGCTGGAACGGACCGTGCCCGCCGTCGCCCAGCCGCCGAACCTGGCCGCCCACTCCCGCCACGCCCTCGCGGACCGGCCAGACGTCGGCCACGTCCAGGGCGGCAGCCGGGGCGCCCTCCCCGTCGGTCAGCACGAGCGCCCGGCGGGCCGGGTCGCGCGGATCGAAGCTCTGCGCCAGGGCGGCCGGCACCTGGAGGACGACAGCGACCTGCCACGGTGTGCCGTCGGCCAGCCGGGCGCGTCGGCTGACCGACACCAGGTCGGCGCGGGTCATGAAACCGGTCAGAGGGGCGTACGCGCCGGTCAGCAGCAGCTCCAGATCCGCGAGCTCACCGGGACGTGGCGTGTACGCCGGTGCGTCCCGTAGCACCTCGTCGGGCAGCACCCAGCCGTTGCTCATCCACACCCCCCACTCGCTGACCGGCACACAGTTTCGCAGCCGACCGCCCATCGGTCGAGGGCGCCACTCCAAGACCCCCGTCGGCGGATCAGCGCTTGATCCGCCGGCCTACCGCCGACCGCACCCGGTTCCACACCTTCCGCTCGTCGCGGATCCGGGGTCGCGAGCCGTCGGCCCGGCAGATGAACACCAGCGGCAGTCGTGCGTCCTCGGTCCAGCCCACGTTGGTGATCCGGGCCTTGAGCTGCCAACTGCCCCTGGTCCGGCCGCCGTTGAGGGCGGCGAAGTCGATCGTGGCGGTGGCCCGGTGCACCAGGTGGACGGTGTCCGCTCCGGTCGTACCGGTGATCCGCTCGGTCTGGAAGGTGTTCGGAAGAAAGATCTCGGCGCCGGTCTCCCGGTGGCGGGCCACCAGGTCCAGGCGGGCCTTGCGCACCTGCGCGGTGGCGTCGAGCACCTCGGGGGCGATCTCGTCCATCGGGAGCACCAGCACGTCGCGGCCATCGTCGGCGCGGAAGCCGACAGGCCGGTTCTCCGAGCGCAGCTCGGCGGCGAGGGTCACCGTGACGGCGTGGTCCGCGTGCTGGAGTTCGTCGATCGTGCCGTGCGCGGCGATGCCAGCCTCCCAGTGGGCCAGCTTGCGCAGGTCCGCGACGCGGCCCCGCTCCGCCAGGTATGCCACGGCCCGCAGCAGGGGCGGCAATCCGGCGGCGACGCCACTGGCGAAGCGGTCCTGGATGATCTTCTGGATTTCCAGCGCGACCTCCTCCAGCCACGCCTCGGGGGCCTCCAGCAGCCGCTTGCCGCGCAGTCGGCTGAGCATCTCGTTGCGCAGCCAGCGTCGGTGCAACCGGTCCCGCAGCGGACCGGGCTCGGTGTGCGCGTCGACGATGTCCAGCGCCTCCCGCACGGCCCGGTAGTAGCTCGACGGCTCCAGCGGGCCCGCGGTGACGTTGCGCGCGTCGGTCCTCTGGACGTGGTGGTAGCAGATGTAGTCGGACAGCACCGAGGTGTGTCCGGACAGGAAGTAGGCCCGCGCGACCATCGCGTGGTCCTCCAGCCGACGCTTTCCGCCCTCCGGAAACCGCAGACCGTGCTCGTTGAGGAACGCGCGCCGGAACAGCTTGTGACAGGTCAGGCTGTCGATCAGCGGCGCGTTCGCCAGGGTGGCGTTGAAGCGGTTCTTGCGGAACAGCTCCCGCGGCACAGGGCGTCCGTACCCGGCCATCTTCCCCACCACGATGTCGGCGTCGTTCGCCTTCGCGCAGGCGTAGAGCCGCTCCAGTGCCTCGTCGGCGAACCAGTCGTCGTCGTCGGCGAAGAAGACGTACTCGCCGCGAGCGTGGTCGACGCCGAGGTTGCGCGGACGCGACGGCCAGCCGGAGTTCTCGATGTGCAGCACCCTGATGTGTGGATGCTCGGCGGCCAGCCGGTCCAGCCGCTTCGCGGTGTCGTCGGTCGAGCCGTCGTCGACGAAGATGGCTTCGAACTCGTCGGCGGGCAGTGACTGGCGCAGCAGCGAGGCAGCGAGCTTCTCGATGTGCCGGCCGCAGTTGTACGCCGGCACCACGACGCTCACCTTGGGGACGCCCACCTCGGCCATCAGGATCCCTCCCGCGTCGTCGGTCGATCACCGGGCCGGTCGATGCCTGGTGAACGGGAGGTGAATGGTGTCACCTTGGACGGGTCTTTCCCAAGGCGGGGTCGGGTCGAACGCGGGACCGGCGCAAACGTCGCGAGAGCCTCAGCGGGGACCTTAGGGGTCCGGCCGGGAAAGGATCAGGGGAGTGCCGGGGGCGTGCCGGTGTCCCTGCTGGGCATCGACTCCCTACGCTGGGCCCGTGACACTGATCGCGACCCAGTCGCTCACCAAGACGTACGGAGGTCGGGTCACCGCGTTGGCCGACCTCACCGTCGCCGTCGAGCCCGGGATCATCGGCCTGGTGGGCGCGAACGGCGCCGGCAAATCCACGTTGATCAAGATTCTGCTCGGCCTGATCGCACCAACCAGCGGTCAGGTCTCGGTGCTCGGCATCGACCCGACCGCAGACCCGGCGGCTGTCCGCAACCGCGTCGGCTACATGCCGGAACACGACTGCCTCCCACCGGACCTGTCCGCCGCCGAACTGGTCACCCACCTTGGTCGGATGAGCGGCCTTCCCCGCACCGCGGCCCGCGAGCGTGCCTCGGAGGCGCTGCGGCACGTGGGGCTCTACGAGGAGCGCTATCGCCCGGTCGGTGGCTACTCGACCGGCATGAAGCAGCGCGTCAAGCTGGCCCAGGCGCTGGTGCACGACCCCGACCTGCTGTTGCTGGACGAACCAACAAACGGCCTGGACCCGGCCGGCCGCGACGCCATGCTGGCCCTGGTACACCGGATCGGCACCGAGTTCGGCATCTCCGTGCTGGTCTGTTCGCACCTGCTCGGCGAGGTGGAGCGGATCTGCGACACGCTGATCGCCATCGACGGCGGCAAACTGCTGCGCGCCGACAACATCTCCGCGATGACCTCGGCCACCGACGTGCTCGCCGTGGAGGTCAGCGAGGGCACCGAGGAACTCGCCGCCCGACTCGCCGAGCTGAAACTGCCTGTCGCCCGGGACGGGCGACTGCTCCTCGTGCCGCTCGCCGACGACGGCACCTACGACCTGATCCTCGGTGCGGTCGCCGAACTGGACCTGCCACTGCACCGACTGGACCAGCGCCGGCACCGGGTGGCCGAACTCTTCGCCACGAGGGAGCTCACTCATGCCTGAGCCGTCCACCGCCGCCGTGCGCCCCACGCCGACCGGCGTCATCCACGACATCGGCTACCAACGCTACGAGGGCCCGAGGCTCGGCCGCCGGCAGGTCTTCGGCGCGCTGTACCTGCACGGTCTGCGCACCGCGTTCGGTTTCGGGCGCAGCGCCAAGGCCAAGATCTTCCCGTGGCTGGTGGTCGGCATCGTCAGCCTGGTCGCGGTGGCCCTGGCCGCGATACGCAGCCAGATCGGCGAGCCGGTTGCCACGTACGCCCAGTTCGCCGATGCGATGAGCTGGCTGGTCATCTTCTTCGTCGCGGTCGTCGCCCCGGAACTGGTCTCCCGGGATCTGCGCAGCGGTGTGCTGCCGCTGTACTTCTCCCGGCCGCTGCCGCGCACCGACTACGCGTTGGCCAAGCTGCTGGCACTGGTCACCGCGCTCTGGCTGCTGCTCGGCGGGCCGCAGCTACTGATGTTCCTGGGTGCCGCGTTCACCACCAAGCAGGGCATGCGCGGGGTGTGGAACGAGCTGCTCGACCTGCTGCCCGGGCTGCTCTACGCCGGGCTGTGGGCTGTGGTCTTCGCCTCGATCGGCCTGCTGGTCGCGTCAATGACCGGTAAGCGCGCCTTCGCCGCCGGCGGCGTGGTCGCGGTCTTCCTGATGACCACCCCGATCGTGGGCGTGCTGAGCATCCTGCCGTCGCGCGCCGCCAACGAGCTGGCCGGGCTCGCCTCACCCTCCACTCTTGTGCAGGGGGTGGGCATCTGGTCGCTGGGTGACCTGCTGGTCGAGGGCGATCCGGGCGAGATGATGATCGGCGGGTTCGGCCCGGTCTACGCCCTGGCCGCGGTGCTGCTGGTCGCCGGCGCGACCGCCCTCCTGCTGGCCCGCTACCGGAAGGTCGCCTCCTGATGAGCACGCTGAGCCTGACCGGGGTGTCCCGGTGGTACGGCAACGTGGTCGCTGTCAACGACATCAGCATGGCCCTCGGCCCGGGCGTGACCGGGCTGCTCGGCCCGAACGGCGCCGGCAAGACCACGCTGCTGCACATGATGGCCGGGTTCCTCGCCCCGTCGCGCGGCACCGTCACCCTCGACGACGAGCCGACCTGGCGCAACCCCGACGTCTACCGGCGGCTGGGGCTGGTCAGCGAGCGGGAGGCGGTGCAGGGTTTCCTCACCGCCTACGAGTTCGTGCTGGCCAGCGCGAAGCTGCACCGGCTGCCCGATCCGGCGGCCGCGGCCCGGCGGGCGATCGATCTGGTGGAGCTGGAGTCGGCGCAGGACCGCCGGATCGGCACGTACTCCAAGGGCATGCGCCAGCGTGCCCGGGTGGCCGCCGCGCTGGTGCACGACCCGCAGGTGCTGCTGCTCGACGAGCCGTTCAACGGCATGGACCCGCGCCAGCGGCTGCACATGATGCAGCTGCTGCACACCCTGGGTGACGCTGGCCGGACGATCCTGTTCAGCTCGCACATCCTGGAGGAGGTCGAACAGGTCTCCGGGACGGTGCAGGTGATGGTGGCCGGCCGCTTGGCCGCCTCCGGCGACTTCCGGACCATCCGCCGGTTGATGACCAACCGCCCGCACGTCTTCGCGGTGCGTTCCACCGACGACCGGGCGCTGGCCGTCGCGCTCATCGCCGAGGCGTCGGTGAGTGGGGTCGAGCTGGACCCGACCGGCCTGACCGTGCGGGCCGGTGACTACGGCGCGTTCACCCGGGCGCTGCCCCGGATCGCGCTGAACAAGGGCATCCGGGTACGCCAGCTGGTGCCGTCCGACGAGTCCCTGGAGAGCGTCTTCTCCTACCTGGTGGAGGCCTGACATGTCGACAGTTACCTGGATCACCGCGCGCGGGTTGTTCGGCCGGCGTCGGTTCCTGCTGCTGCTGCCGCTGCCGTTGGTGCTGCTCGGGCTGGCCGTGCTCTGCCGGTCGCTGGGGGTGGACCCGGGCCAGTGGGGGCCGCCGGTGCTTGTCGGCCTCGGGCTGGCCGTGGTGCTGCCGGTGGTCGCGCTGATCATCGGCACGGGCGTGCTGGGCGCCGAGATCGACGACGGCACAGTGGTGCACATCCTGACCAAGCCGCTGCCGCGTTGGCAGATCGTGCTGCCGAAGCTCGCGGTGGCCTCCGGGGTCACCGCCGTCACGGTGGCGGTGCCGCTCTACGTCGCGGGCGTGCTCGCCGATTCGGTACGCCTCGGACTGGCGCTGGCGGTCGCGGCGGCGCTCGGCGCGCTGGCGTACTCGGCGTTGTTCCTGGCGCTCAGCCTGGTCACCAGGCGGCCGGTGCTGCTCGGGCTGGTCTACGCGCTGATCTGGGAAGGGCTGCTGGGCAACTTCGTCAGCGGCACCAAGGTGCTCTCCATCCAGCAGTACGTGATCGCCCTCGCCGACCGGATCGCCCCCACCGGGCTGTTGGAGACCAGCGTGTCGGTGCCTGTGGCGTCGGTGATGACGGCGCTGGTCAGCGTCGGCTTCACGGTGCTCGCCATCGACCGCCTGCGCTCGTTCAGCGTGGCTGGCGAGACGAGCTGACAACTGTGCGAGCCGCTGTTCCGGCCAGCCCCCGCGCGGCGGTAGGGCTGGCCGGATGGACCGGTCGGGCCACCTCGGGCCAGGCTGGTGGGCGTGAGCGTCGAAGCGGAGCGGACGTCGTTGGCTGAGCCATACTCCCGGAGCAGCCGGCCGTGGCTGACCAGCCTGGCCGTCGCCGGGCTGGCCTGTGCCACTGTCGCGACGGCGGCTCAGGGCAGCGGCCAGTTCCACTGGTGGGCGGTGTTCATCCTGATCCCGGCCGCGTTGATCGCGGCCAGCGGTGGGCCGTTGCTGGCTCGCGGCGGCGGCCGGGCCTTCGCCGGGTACATGCTCGCCTGCGTCGGCACGATGGTCTTCGCTGTCGGCGCGCTGCTGATGTTCGGCGTGATGGGGCGAGGTTGGCCGCTCATGGTGGTGCTGCCCTGCCTGGCGGTGGCTGGCACCTACGGCTGGCGCGCCGCCCACCCGCTGGCCCGGGGCCTGCACCGGGCGGTGGCGCTGCTCGCGTTGACCGGCGCGCTGCTCGGCCTGACCCTGCAACTGATCCGGGTGGAGCTGATCCACCTGGAGACCGGTTGGTGGGGCGCCTTCCTGATGTTGGCCGGGGCCATCGTGCTGGGCAACGCGGGCGAGTTGACCCGGCACCGGATGCCGTACCGCCTCCAGGCGATCACCCTGCTGGTGGGGCCCTCCGTGATCGCGTTCCTGCTCGGGCTGCGCTTCCTGCGCGGCTGGTGACCCGCCGGTCCGCCGCCGCCCGAGCGGGCGGCGGCGGACCCCTGTCAGAAGGCGCAGGCGATGACCAACTCCGGGGTACGGTCCGGGAGCAGGTCGAGTTTGCCGATCCGGCCCGCCGCCCGTAGGTCGTCGGCGACCAGCGTGAGCTGCTCCAGCAGTGCCGCGGGGCCGAGCGCCTCCGCCAACGGCACCTCCGCCTTCATCGACAGCTTCCGCTCCGACTTGGCCCGTCGCACCTGGCTCAACGCGTCACCGGCGAGCCGCAGCAGCGCCGGCTCACCCGAGCCCTCGATCGTCCGGGCCACCTCGTGGGTGGTGGGCCACGGCGCCTGGTGCACCGAGCCGTACCGCCACCACGACCAGACCTCCTCGGTCACGTACGGCAGCACCGGGGCGAACAACCGCAGCTGCACCGACAGCGCAGAGGCCAGCGCCGCCCGTGCGGAGTCCGCCGCCGCGCCGGTGCCGTAGGCCCGCTCCTTGACCAGCTCGATGTAGTCGTCGCAGAACCGCCAGAAGAACGCCTCGGTCACCTGCAACGCCGCCGTGTGGTCGTACGAGTCGAAGGCGGTGCCCGCGGCGGTGACCACGGTGGCCAGTTCGGCGAGCATGGCCCGGTCCAGTGGTGTGGTGGCCAACAGCTCCAGGTCGCGGCGCGGCGTCGGACGCGCCGAGCTGGAGTTGTCGTACGGGGCGCGCAGCGCGTCCGCGGCGCCCAGCCCGAGCGCGAACTTGGACGCGTTGAGCAGTTTGGTGGCCAGTCGCCGGCCGACCTTGATCTGCGCCGGGTCGAAGGCCAGGTCCATACCGGGCTTGCCGCTGGCCGCCCAGTAGCGGACAGCGTCGGACCCGTGCTGCTCCAACAGGGCCAGCGGGGTGACCACGTTCCCCTTGGACTTGGCCATCTTCTTGTGGTCCGGGTCGAGGATCCAGCCCGAGAGCACTGTGTCCCGCCAGGGCAGCACCCCGTGCTCGAAGTGCGAGCGGACCACGCTGTCGAAGAGCCAGGTCCGGATGATCTCCTGCCCCTGTGGGCGGAGGTCCATCGGGAAGACCCGGGCGAACAGGTCCGGGTCGGTCTCCCAGCCACCGACGATCTGCGGGGTCACCGAGGACGTGGCCCAGGTGTCCAGCACGTCCGGGTCGCCGATGAAACCGCCCGGTCGGCCGCGTTGCGACTCGTCGTAGCCGGGCGCCGGATCGCTGGATGGGTCGACCGGCAGCGCGGACTCGTCCGGCGTGAGAGGGTGGGACCAGTCCGGCTCGCCAGTGTCGTCGAGCCGGTACCACAGCGGCACCGGCACGCCGAAGAAGCGTTGACGACTGACCAGCCAGTCCCCGTTGAGGCCGCCCACCCAGTTGTCGTAGCGGTGCTTCATGTGCGCCGGCACCCAGTGCAACTGCTCGCCCCTGCCCAGCAGCGTGGCTCGCAGCGCCTCGTCCCGGCCGCCGTTGCGCAGATACCACTGTCGAGTCGAGACGATCTCCAGTGGCCGGTCGCCGCGTTCGTAGAACTTGACCGGGTGGGTGATCGGGCGCGGCTCGCCGATCAGGTCACCGGTGTCGGCCAGCATTCCGACGATCTCCCGGCGGGCGCCGTTGACTGTCTGCCCGGCCAGCGCCGCGTACGGCTGGGTCGGCACCCCGTGCGGCGGCTCGGGGAGCAACCGACCGTCCCGGCCGATCACCACCCGGGTGTCCAGCCCCAGCTCACGCCACCAGGTCACGTCGGTCAGGTCACCGAACGTGCAGACCATAGCGACACCGGTGCCCTTGCCGGGTTCGGCGAGGGGATGGGCGTACACGGGCACCTCGACGTCGAACAGCGGGCTGCGCACTGTGGCGCCCACCAGGTCGGCGTACCGCTCGTCGTCGGGGTGGCAGACCAGCGCCACACAGGCCGGTAGCAGCTCGGGCCGGGTGGTGTCGATGAGCACCTCCCGCCCGTCGGCCGCTGTGAACCGCAGCCGGTGGTAGGCGCCGGGGCGCTCCCGGTCCTCCAACTCCGCCTGGGCGACGGCGGTGGCGAAGCCGACATCCCAGAGGGTCGGCGCCTCCGACTGGTACGCCTCGCCGCGGCGCAGGTTGCGGACGAACGCCCGTTGGCTGGTGGTCCGGGCGATCCGGCCAATGGTCGTGTACGTCAGCGACCAGTCCACCGACAGCCCGAGCCGTCGCCACAGCGCCTCGAAGGCCTGCTCGTCGGTGACAGTCAGCCGTTCGCACAGCTCGATGAAGTTGCGCCGGGAGATTGGGGTGGGGTCGCGGCGGGCCGCGTCGTCGACCGGAGCCGCTGGCGGCCGCCACACCGGGTCGTACGGCAGCGCCGGATCGCAGCGCACCCCGTACACGTTCTGCGCCCGACGCTCGGTGGGCAGGCCGTTGTCGTCCCAGCCCATCGGGTAGAAGACGGCCTTGCCGCGCATCCGCTGGTACCGCGCCGTGGTGTCGGTGTGCGTGTACGAGAAGACGTGCCCCATGTGCAACTCGCCCGATACCGTCGGCGGCGGGGTGTCGATCGAGAACACGTCGCTGCGCTGCTTCGAGCGGTCGAACGCGTACGTGCCTTCCTCCTGCCAGCGGCGTGCCCAGCCCTCCTCGAGCCCGTCCACTGTCGGACGCTCGGGAACGCCGGCGCGGGCCGTCCTCGCCGTATCGGTCATGCTGCGATCGTAGGCACCTACCGGGTGCGGGGCGACGTAGTTGCGGCCGAACACACCGGCCGGCGGTCGTGGCCGCGGCGGGGCGGCAAGGCTAGATCAGCGAGTCACGCCACTGGCGGTGCAGGGCGGCGTACCGGCCGTCGGCCTCGGCAAGTACGGCCGGCGGTCCGTCCTCGACGACAGTTCCGCCGTCGAGGACGAGCACCCGGTCGGCCGTCTCCACAGTGGAGAGCCGATGGGCGATCACCAGTGCGGTGCGGTCACGCAGGATGGTGCCGAGTGCCCGCTGCACCAGACGTTCCGTCGGCACGTCCAGCGACGACGTCGCCTCGTCCAGGATGAGCACTGTCGGGTCGGCCAGGAACGCGCGGGCGAACGCGACCAGCTGCCGCTGCCCGGCGGAGAGCCGGCCGCCGCGCCGGTGCACCTGGGTGGCGTACCCCTCGGGCAGTGCGGCGATGAAGTCGTGCGCGCCGATCGCCCGCGCGGCGGCCTGGACGGCGGCGTCGTCGGCCCCCGGGCAACCGAACCGGATGTTCTCCGCGACGGTCCCGCTGAACAGGTGGTTCTCCTGCGTTACCAGCACGACCGCGCGGCGCAGGTCGGCGTCGCGTAGGTCGCGTAGGTCGACCCCGTCCAGCCGGACCGTGCCGGTGTCGGGGTCGTGGAACCGGGCCACCAGCTTCGCGATCGTCGACTTGCCCGCCCCGGTGGGGCCGATCAGCGCCACTGTCTGCCCGGCCGGCACTGTCAATTCCAGCCGGCGGAGAATCGGGGTGTCGGCCCGGTAGCCGAAGCCGACCGCACGGAAGATCAACTCACCACGGCCGGGACCTGTCGGCAGCGGTGTGGGCCGGGCGGGTTCGGCGACGCCCGGTCGTTCGTCGAGCACCCCGGCCAGTTTCTCCAACGCGGCGGTGGCCGACTGCAACGAGTTGTAGAACTGGCTCAGCTCCTGCATCGGCTCGAAGAAACGGCGCAGGTAGAGAAGGAACGCGGCGAGCACACCGATCTCGGTCTGCCCGCCGAGCACCCGCCAGCCGCCGTAGCAGAGCACCACAGCCACTGTGACGTTGCCGATCAGCTTGATCGCGGGCGAGTACGTGGCGATCAGCCGAAACGCGTGCAGGCTGCTCCGCCGGTAGTCGTCGCCGAGCGCCACGAAGATCCGTTGGTTGCGCGGCTCCCGGCGGAACGCCTGCACCGCCCGGATGCCCCGCATCGACTCGACGAAGTGCACGATGACCAGCGCGACCGCGTCCCGGGTTCGTCGGTACGCGCTGGCCGACGACCGGGCGAACCAGCGGGAGAGCCAGAACAGGAAGGGGAAGGCGAACAGCGTCACGGCCGCCAGCGGCAGGTCCAGCCAGAGCAGGATGGCGGCCACCGACAGGATGGAGAGCCCGGCCAGCACCAGGCTGTCGATCCCACCGTCGACCAGCTCGGCGATCGAGTCCAGGTCACTGGTGAGCCGGGAGACCATCCGGCCGGACGTGTACCGCTCGTGGAAGCCCACCGACAGCCGCAGGAAATGCCCGAACACCCGCTGCCGCAGGTCGAGCAGGACGGCCTGGCCGATCCGGGCGGAGAGGGTGAGGAAGCCGCGGCGGGCCGCGTACTCGGTCACCGCGGCCACCGCGAACGCCCCGGCGACGGTGACCAGCGGGCCGGCGTCGCCGGCACGCAACGGAGGGATGGCCCGGTCGATCCCGATCATGACCAGGTACGGGCCGGACATCGCGGCGGCGTTCTGGGCCAGCAGCAGGGCGACCGCCGCGGCGAGACGCCTCCGGTGCGGGCGGAGCAGGTCGCCCAGCAGGGTGCGGCTGAGCCGGCGTAGCCGGGCCACCGCCTCGGGGCTGGTGTCCTCGGCTCGACTCCGGTCGGCCTCCGGGTCGGTGGCGGTTCCGCGCCAGCGGGTGAGCTCGGGCTCCTCCTCGGGAGGTGGGTCGGCCTGCTCCGGCACCCTCACGAGTGCACCAGCCCCCACCCGTCCGAAGGGGACGAACTCGGGCCGCTGGCCCCCGCCGGTGGTGGATGCCCGGCGGGCGGCTCGGCGGCGAGCAGCGCCCGGTACGCCGGAACGGTGGCCAGCAGGTCGGAGTGCCGGCCGGTCGCGGTGATCCGTCCGTCCTCCAGCAGGGCGACCCGGTCGGCCAGCGCGATCGTCGACGGCCGGTGCACCACCAGCAGGGCGGTGCTGTCGCGCAGGACCCGCCGCAGCGCCGCTTCGACAAGGGCCTCGGTGTGCACGTCGAGAGCGGAGAGCGGGTCGTCCAGCACGAGCACCGCCGGTCTGCCGAGCACTGCCCGCGCCAACGCGAGCCGTTGCCGTTGCCCGCCGGAGAGGGACAGCCCCTGCTCGCCCACGCGGGTCGCCAACCCCCAGGGCAGGTCGTACGCGAAGTCGGCCTGGGCCAGCGCGAGGGCCGCGCGGATCTCGTCGTCGCCGGCGTCCGGGCGACCCAGTGTGAGGTTTTCCCGCACCGACATGGAGAAGAGCGTCGGCTCCTCGAACGCCACGCCGACCAGCCGACGCAGCGAGGCCAGCCGCAGCTCGCGCAGGTCGTGCCCGTCCAGGGTGATCCGGCCGGTGGTCACGTCGTGCAGTCGGGGCACCAGGGAGAGCAGCGTGCTCTTGCCGGAGGCGGTGGCGCCGACCAGGGCCAGCGTCTCGCCCGGCTCGACGCTCAGGTCGATCTCGTGCAGCACCGCTGTGCTGGCACCCGGGTAGCTGAACGCGACCTGCTCGAAGCGCAGCCGACCGTGCACCGCGCCGCGTGACAGCGCGACCGCTCCGGGAGAGTCAACGATCTGAGGTGGAGTGTCCAGCACCTCCTGGATCCGGTCGGCGGCGGTGGCCGCCTCCTGACCGTTGGCGATGATCCAACCCAGCGACTGCACCGGCCAGATGAGCATCAGTTGGAGGCTGACGAAAGCGACCAGCTCGCCGATGGTGAGCGCGCCCTGCGCGGCGGCGGCCGCCCCCGCCGCCAGCACCACGCCCAGTGTCACGTTGGGCACCAGGTCCAGCAGCGCCGAGGTGTTCGCCAGCAGCCGCCCCTTGCCGACGCCCGTGTCGTGCAGGCGCCGGGCCGCACCGGCGAAGCGAGCGGCCAGCTCGGGCCCCCGCCCGTACGCCTTCATGGTGCGCAGGCCCTGCGCGGTCTCCTCGACAAGCGTTGCCACGTCGCCCTGCTGATCCTGCATTCGGCGGGACGCGGCGTGGTAGTGCCGGCCGAACCGGCGACTGATCAGCAGCAGTGGCACCGCGCTGGCCGCTACCAGCACCCCGAGCGCCGGGTGCAGGTTGATCAGCAGCACCACCACTACCACGTACGTGGTCAGGTTGAGCAGCAGGAAGAACACGCCGAAGGAGAGGAACCGGCGGATCACCGACAGGTCGCTGGTGATCCGGGAGAGCAACTGGCCGGACTGCCAGCGGTCGTGGAAGCTGGTCGGCAACCGTTGCAGGTGGGCGTAGACGTCGGCGCGCAGCGCCGCCTCCATGCCCACCGCCGAGGACGACTGCACCCACCGGCGGATGAAGATGAGCACCGCCTCGACGACGCCGAGCAGCAGCGCCAGGCCGCCGAGCTGGAGCAGCCCGGCCGGTTCGTGTCGGGCCACCGGCCCGTCCACTACCCGCTGAACGACCAGGGGTACGGCGATCCCGGCCGCGGTGCCGGCGAGGCCCGCGACGAGCAGCCAGGCGAACTCGGCGGCGTACGGGCGCAGGTAGGGGCGCAGCCGCCAGAGGTTGTGCACGGGGTGGGTGCCCGCGGCGGCCCGGGCGGCCGGGTCGCCGTCGCTCTCCACAGGCACTACCAGACGGTAGCGTCAATGAGTGTCGATGCTCCTGTCAGCTTGTTGTCAAGCGTCGCTCATGACCGAGAAGCCACTTCTTCACTTCCAGCCCCCAGCGGTAGCCACCGAGTGTGCCGTCGGTGCGAAGAACCCGGTGGCAGGGCACGAAGAGGGCTGCCGCGTTCCGGGCGCAGGCTGCCGCTGCGGCTCGGACCGCCGGTGGTCGACCGGCCAGCGCGGCGTACCCGGTGTAGGTGACCGGGGTGCCCGGTGGGACCTCGCGCAGCACCTGCCAGGCGTGCGCCATGAACTCTCCACCGGTGCGTTGACGCACCGGCACTGTGTCGATGGCGGCGAGGTCACCGTCCAGGTAGGAGTGGACCGCCGCACTGACCGGACCGAGGTCGGCCCGCTCCCGTAGCGGTGCCCGCAGGGCCGGGTGGACCAGGGGCAGCAGCACCGCCGGGTCCGCTGTGAAGCCGGCCGCCCGTACGTCACCGTCAGGGCCGGCGAGGATGCTCAGTGGGCCGGCGGGTGTGCTCAGTACGGTGCTGTCGATGTTCATGCCGCTCTCCAGAGTCTGATCGTGGCGTAGGACCGCCAGGGCCGCCAGCGCTCGGCGTACCTGTCGAGGGTTGGTGGGGTGTCGGGCAGGCCGAGCGCGGCGGCGCCGCGCCGGACCGCGAGGTCGGAGCTGAGCAGGATGTCGGGGTCGCCGAAGGCGCGCATGGCCAGGTAGTTGGCGGTCCACGGGCCGATGCCGGGCAGCGCGAGCAGTCGCCGAACGGCCTCCTCCCGATCCGCCCCAGCCGCGAGGTCGACGGTTCCGTCCACGACGGCACGAGCCAACCCCCGCAGAGCCTCCCGCCGCCCCACCGGCATCCCGAACCCCGAGTCCGGCAGCCCCAAAAGCTCCTCCGCCCCCAAGAACCCCCGCAGATCCCCCGGCTCACCCCGTTGATCATGAAGTTGTCGTCCAGGCACGCCGTCGTCAGTGGCAATAACTTCATGATCAACGCGAGCGTGGGCGGTCAGGAGGCGGGTGAGGGTTGTTCTCGCGGACGTGACCGAGACCTGTTGGCCGATGATGGCGCGGACGGCCTGTTCGAAGCCGTCGACGGCGCGGGGGACGCGGATGCCGGGTTCGGCGACGACCGCCGGGGCCAGCGCCGGGTCGGCGGCCAGCGTGGCGTCGATGGCCGCCGGGTCTGCGTCCAGGTCGAGCAACCGGCGGCAGCGGGCCACCGCCGGCGCCAGGTCGCGCAGGTCGGCGAGCCGCAGCGTCGCCGCCACGTGCCCGTCCACCGGGGTCAGCGCCACCTGGCCGGTGCCGTGCGGCAACCGCAGACCCCTGTGGTACGTCCCGTCGCGGACCGCCTCCACGCCGGGCAACGCCCGCACGGCGAGGAAGTCCAGCAGCGCCCGGGAGTGCAGCGGCGGGCGGTACGCCAGCCGGAGCGCGATGGTCCCCGCCCCGGTCGGCGCCTGCTGGCGACCACGGGCCGTGCGCAGGTCGGACGGGGCGCTCGCGTACACCTCGCGAAGCGTGTCGTTGAACTGCCGCACGCTGCCGAAGCCGGCGGCGAACGCGATCTCGGCCATCGCCAGGTCGGTCGTCTCGATCAGGATCCGGGCGGTCTGGGCGCGTTGGGCCCGGGCCAGCGCGAGCGGCCCGGCACCCATCTCGGCGCTCAGCATCCGGTGCAGGTGCCGCTCGGTGTAGCCCAGCCGGGAGGCCAACCCCGGTACGCCGTCCCGGTCGACCACCCCGTCGGCGATGAGCCGCATCGCCCGACCGACCACGTCCGCGCGGACGTCCCAGAGCGGTGAGCCGGGCGCGGCGTCCGGCCGGCAGCGGCGGCAGGCACGCAGCCCGGCGCCCTGCGCGGCGGCGGCGGACGGGAAGAACCGGACGTTCTGCCGCTTCGGTGTGATCGCCGGGCAGGACGGTCGGCAGTAGATCCCGGTGGACGTCACGCCGGTGTAGAACCAGCCGTCGAACCGCTGGTCACGGCTGTCCACGGCCCGGTAACACCGCTCGAAGTCCATCTCCATGTCACAGATGATGCCCCGCTCGACCGGTCATCGGCTGGCGGGAATCGGACCTGGGTGTGCGTGGCCGGCGCGGGCACCCGCCCCGGGTCAGCGGCGTCGTCGGTGCGGCTGACCGGACCGGCCGGCGCGGGAGCCCTGACCGGTTCGGTCGGCCTGGCCGGCACCGGTGGACCGGTTGGCCTGACCAGCGTGGTTGCCCTGACCGGCGCGGTTGCCCTGGCCGGTCAGCAGGGCCGATCGGAACACACCGTCCGGGTCGTACCGCTTCCACAGCCGCCGGACCCGTGCCCCGGTCTCGCCCGGGTAGATCCGGGCGAACGCCGCGGGGTCCGGCCGACTCTCGAAGTTGACGTACGCGCCGTCGGCGCGTGCCCCGGCGGCCCGCCAGGCGGCGTTCAACGCGGCATCGGCCTGCGGCGGGAACACCGAGGCCACGATCAGCGTGTCCTGGTGGCGATGCGGGTACGCGGTCGCGTCGGAGGCGACGTCGTTGACAGCCCCACCCAACGAGCGGAGCTGGATCACCGCCCGCCCCGGCCCGGTCACCGCTCGCGTCACGGCCCGCGCCCCGGTGTCGTCCAGCGCTGTGAACAGACCGTTCGTGGTCGTGCCACGCTGCTGCCCGACGTTGGGGTTGAGGTGCGCTGTCGGCACCAGTGTCGGGTAGGGCAGCAGGTCGGTCCGGTGTTCGAGCACCTTGCCGATGGCGAGCAGCGGTTCCACAGCCGGTCGGGCCCGGCGCAGGCTCTCGGCGGCGACCACGGCGGTGACGGACATGAGGACCGATCGACCCTCCGCGAACATCACGGCGGCCGCGGACAGTTCCCGTGGCGCCTGCGCGAGGTAGCTCGTCCACTCCCGGACGGTGCGACCGTCCGGATGTGCCTCGATGACCAGCTGCGCGACACCGACGTTGCGCTGTTCGGCCGCCTCGATCTCGAAGGCCACCACGATGCCCGCGCCGGCCCCGGCGCCACGGACCAGCCAGAACAGCTCCGGCTCGTGGTCGGCGTCAGCGCGTACCAGCGTCCCGTCCGCCAGCACCACCTCGACGGCGCGGACCCGGTCGATGGTGAGGCCGTGGGCGCGGACCAGCCAGCCGACACCACCGCCGGTGGCCAGGCCGCCGACGCCGACACCGCCGTAGTCACCCGAGCTGATCACCAGCCCGTACGGGGCCAGCGCCTTCGCCACGTTCGCCCAGCGCGCGCCGGCCTCGACCCGGACCAGCCCGGCCCGCTCGTCGATCACCTGAACCCGGTTGAGCATGGAGAGGTCGATGACCACCCCACCGTTGTTTGACGAGGTTCCGGACAGGCCGTGCCCGCCGCTGCGGACCGCGATCGGCAGCCGCTGCTCCCGCGCGTAGCGCAGCGCGTCGACCACCTGCGCGGTGGTCTTCGGCAGCAGGACCGCAGCCGGGGACGCCGACCTGGTGTACGTCGAGCGCAGTTGCGCGTACCGGCGGTCGCCGGGGGTGACGATCTGCCCCCGGAGGGAGTCGGGCACCCGGGCCATGGCGGTGCTCATCGTTGGCCCCGCAGCTCGCACCTCGGGTGTCCGGGATCGGTCATGGCCCAAGAATGAGCGGGCATGTCGGCCTCGACAAATTCGGCGGACCGGTGCCCGCCGGCCGCTGCGACGCGCGACGCTCGCCGGTACGGGGAGCGCCGCGCGAAGGTGACCGGAATCTCCTGGGTGGACCGGTCAGGCCGGGGCGGTTCCGCTCAACGCGCCGGGCTCGGCATGACAGTCGGCCGGCCCGGCACACCGGGCGGGCCCGGCGGAGTCGTCGGGGTTGGTGAGATCGTCGGTCGGCCCGGCACACCGGGTGGACCCGGCGGAGTCGTCGGGCTTGGCTTGACAGTCGGCCGGCCCGGTACGCCGGGCGGGCCCGGCGTGATCGACGGGTCCCCGGGCGCGCCCCCGGGGCTCGGTACGACAGTCGGCACCGTGGTGGGCTCGGACGGGGTGGGCACGGGTGGGCTGGGCACGGCCGCCGGGCCAGCCGGGCTGGGCACGGCCGGGGGAGGCTCGTCCGAGCCGGTCGCGGCCAGGGCGATCGGGGTGGCGATCAGGATCGCCGCCAGGGTGCTCACCGCCCCCACCGTCACTGTGGCGCGACGTCTGTTGCGCACCAGCCGTTCCGCTCGGCTCAACTGGTCATGCACGATCGGTGCCTCCTCGGCCAGGTCGGTGAGGGTGGAGCGGATGAGGTGCTCGAAGGGTTCGGTCATCGCCGTACCTCCAGCCTGTCGACGTCCGGCAGCAGGTCACGCAGTCGCTTCACCGCTCGATGGGTACGGCTACGTACGGTCCCCACCGAGCAGCCCAGCAACTCGGCCACCCGGGCTTCGGGCAGGTCCTCGTAGTAGCGGAGGACCACCACCGCCCGCTGTGTCGGTGGCAGGTGACGCAGCGCCGCCCGCATCGCCAACCGCACGTCGGTGCCGCCGCTCGGGTCGCCGCCGACCGGTTCGTCGGCCGGGTTGAGCGGTGTCTCCCGCCACCGGCGAAGTCGCCGCCACCAGCTGATCTGCTCGCGGTACATCACCACCCGCAGATAGCCCTCGGGATCGGCGTGCCGAATGGTTCCCCACTTCGGGATGGTCCGCGCCAACGCCGACTGGAACAGGTCCTCGGCGGCGTTGCGGTCACCGGTCAGCAGGTACGCGACCCGCATCAGCGCCGGAGTCCGGCTGCCGACGAACTCGGCCAGCCGCGCGCGCTCGTCCTCGTCCACCCACCACCCCCGTTTCGTTGTCACAGATACAGACGCCCCAGGTCACCGTCGCTATCCACGATCGGTGGGGTTTTTCGGCCCGAAAGTGTCGGTCGTGCCGGGTAGCGTCCGGCCACCAACTGAAGAAGGGGTGCGGCGGATGACGAGCGTGGCGGGTTGGGCGGCGGCGTCGACACCGGGTGCGTTCCCGCCGCTGCCCCGTGCGGTGGCGCAGTCCTTCTACCGCCGGATGCGGGCCGTCGCGCCGGCCGCCGTGGGCGCCATCGAACGGGACCGGGCGGGCGACCCCGAGCAGAGCTTCCCCGACACGGCCTGCGGCCGGTTGGCCGGCTCCCTCGACGACGCGGGCCTGCGGGCGCTCGGGATGTGGACGCACCACTGGTGCATGCGCTTCTACGACGACGACACGAGCGTCGGCCGGCGGTTGATCCGCGAGATCGCCGCGCGGCAGGGGCTGGGTTGGACGGCCGACGAGGTGCGTTGGATGCTGCGCGAGTCGGTCTCGGCCGGGCCGGCCGCGGCCGACCGATTCACACTGCCCCGCGCCGCCGCCGGGCAACTGCCCCCGGCCGACCGTCGGGCCCTGGGCCATTGGCCCGAGGTCGAGGTGCCCCGCCAACGGCGGCCCGACCAGTCCGGTTGATCATGATGTTGGCGGGAGCACTTCGGGCGCGGAGACCTCTTCGCCAACCTGCACCCAATCTGCTCCCAGTTGCAAGGCCAGCGCAACCAAAGGCTCCTTACCGCCT
>NZ_JBEZGJ010000111.1:0-24714 GCF_040649965.1 Micromonospora sp. NPDC048843 | reverse complement strand
GGCCGGGGCGGGGGCGCTGCGGCGCCCCGGTCCCCTCGCTTCCGAGCGAGGGGACCGGGGCGGGGGGCTGCGCCTACAGGGCCGCCGTGGTCTTGCTCAGGAAACTGGCAAGTTGGCCATAGTCGACGTCTTGCCCTTCCGTGATGTCGACAGTCTTGCGTTCACCGTTGCCCATCGACCGCAGGAATCCCTTGACCTCGGGGATGTCAGTGGCGTTGAAGACCATGAACGAGACCTTGGCCTTGGCTACCGCGATGACGGCAGCGTAATGGCCGTTCTTGAGGTAGTGCGGCTTGCCGTACTGAAGCCGCTCCTCGACACCTGGAACAGTTTCGTTGATCATCGCACGCAGTTTGTCGCATACGTCGATCTGCCACGGCTGCGTCTTGTTGATGTACTCGGTGACGTCGTCGTTCACGGTCATCCCCTTCATGGTGCTCAGTAGATATCGCGTGTGTGGTGGACGAGGGTGCGGTGCCGCCGCGCTCCCACCCTTCGCCGCTGGGGACCTCGGGCTCCTGACCCCGCCGGCGAACTCCTCCCCGGCCGGAGCGTAGGCCAGCAGGCCCACTCCGCGTTCGCCCACGGGCTGAGCCGCGAACCCGGACGTGCTCGCCCCGGCGACACTCGATGCACTGCGACAGCTCGTGAGGTGCGGCGCCAGGTAGGCGAGGCCCACGCCCAAGACCCCTTTCCAGGTTCCCCGGTCGGTCCTCGCACCGCGAGAGCATCAGCGAGTGTCCATGGGTCGGGGTGTCCGACGAGCGATCAGCACGGCGGCGACCACTGCCGCGGCCCAGACGCTCAACCGCACCGGCCAGGCCATCGCGCTCTCCGGCGGCGGGGGCAGCAGCACCATCTGCAGCGCCGCGCCGACGGGCACAAGGAGGACAGCGAGCGTTCCGACCGGACCAGAGCGCTGGATCAACGCCCCGACAGCCCCGAGCGGAGGGCCGAGACACACACTGGCGATCAGCCAGTACCGGGTCGCTGTGTCCCACCAGATGCCGCCGTCGAAAATCACGTCCACGCCGTAGTACGCGATGGTGGCGGACATCAGCGTGCAGCCGCTCGCCAGGGCGCCGCGCAGCATCCCCGCCGCCAGTCGTACGCCCCGACTCACCAGCCAGCCCACCAGCACGGCCATCGCCGCCCAGGCCCATCCGGCGTCGAGGATGAGACTGGCGAACTCCGCGGCCTGTGACCAGCCGCCCCGCTCAGCACGCGCGGTGCCGACCTCGCCCAGCAGCACCGGCACATGGTTCACGAGCGAGTCGACGGCGCCCAGCGCCACCCCCGCAGCCGGACCGACCACCAGCCACCACAGCCCACCACGCCACGAGATCATCGCAATCATTGTGCCGGGACGAACCCATCTCGTCGGCCCGAGCCCAACCCACGATCAGATGATCGCGCGCCGACTAGCTCAATCCCGCGCCGCACTGTCGCCGACGGCCGTCGGGCTCGTGAGCGGCGATACGTGTGGCGGGTGTTCCCTCGTGCGCGGGCATCATCAGCGGCCGGTCTGCGGACGGACCTCGGCGACCGCGGCTCGCAGCGCGGCAGCCGCGCTCGACCCGTACGCCGACGGTGTCTACGTCAACTCGCTCGCCGCCGACGAGGGGCAACGCGGGGTACGCCGCGCGTACCCGGCCGCCAAGCTCGCCCGGCTCACCGCGCTCAAGACGATCTGGGACCCGCACAACGTGTTCCACCTCAACCACAACATCCGGCCCCACAACCAGTGACGCGGCCGGCTGCTCATGCCCAGCCTGGTCAGGGGCTGCGTCAGGGCGTCCCGGCCACGAGCCCGAGCGATGCCGCTGTCGCCCAGGGGGTCAGTCCTCGTCGTCCTTCTTCTTCTTGTCGCGGTTCAGGGCCAGGTCGAGCGCGAGGACGCTGCCGATGATGAGCAGTGGGTCGACGCCGGCGGTGACCTGCACGGCGTAGGTGTCCCGGATCGTCAGCCACCGCTTGGAGACCGAGGCCACCTCGGTGCCGCCGCGCTCGATCACGTACTCGTGGTCGAGCAGGTCACCCTTCATCTCCAGGTCATCAGGCCCCGGCACGTCGATGGTGAACTTGTCGCGAAACGGCGTGAGCAGCTTCTTACGGACCTCTGCGGCCTTCTCGCCGCCGATCCGGATCTCGTACGTCGGACGCAGCGCCACCAGATGCCGGTGCAGCGTGGCGACCTCATGGCCGGAGGCGTCCTCGATGACGACCTTGTTGCGGACGCTGAGCACCTTGCCGTCGACATGGAAGACCTTGGTGCCGTGCTCGTCGAGCACGTCGAAGTCGTCGCCGATCGAGAAGAACCGCTCCTTGATGACAAACATTTCTCGATTGTCCCCCACCGCACACCGAAGTGCCTGCCGAGCACGACCGGCCCTTACCGCCGCCCCTCATCGGTCGCTCCGCAAGAATGACACCGCGCCGATCAACCGGAGACTGTCCACACTGCCGCGTAACGCCTCGACCGCGCCCGGCAGGCCCAACCTGGCAGCCTCCGCGGCGGCGAGGTTGCGCAGCAGCGGAGCCACCCCGACCTGACCGAACTGGAAACCAAGTTGGCTGTGATAACTGGCGGCGGCGGCCACCTTCCTGGTCAGATGTTCGCCGATCTCAGCGCCCGCCTCGACACCATCGGGCACGCAACGCCACTGTGACGCAGCTGGTTGCCGGCTGACGTACGGCACGTCCCGCCACCACAGGGCGTCCGGGCTGAGCGCGGCGACCGTCTCGGTGACGATGCGATGGTCGGCGTGGTCACCGAGGGCCTGCGGCGCGAGGATCACGTCGGCGTCCGCCAGGTGCGGAAGCAGCGCCGGTACGAGGGCCGCCGCCGCCCGGTCGTCGGCTCGGACACCGGCGAAGAGCGCGGCCGGGTCGGGATAACCGCGGTGCGGCGCCTCAGGTAGTGGCAGGTGTACCGGCTGCACCCCGAGCACCGCACAGGCTGCTTCGTCCTCCGCCCGGCGCAGCGCCATGTAGTCGACGTCGGCCGCGATCCCCTTGTCGAGCTGGCAGGCCAGGGCGAACGGTGACAGGTCTGGCATGCTGGCGGTGAAGCAGGTGACCACTCGTACCGTCCAACCCGTCGCGGCCAGTGCCGCGAGGGTGCCGCCGACGGAGAACACCGCGTCGTCCAGGTGCGGGCTGACCGCCACCGCGACCCCGGGACGCGTCGTCAACGGTGGCCCGTCGGTCGGGACGGCGGGGCTTGCCGACCCGCGCTCACAGCAGGTGCGGTGCCGCGCGGAAGCGACAGGTCGAGTCGACCGGCGGGTCAGGGATCTCCGGTACGGATGCGCCCAGCCCGTCGTAGACGGCGGTGATCCGACCAGCGATCACCGGCCAGCTCCACTGCTGCTCGACGTCATTGCGGGCCTGACCGGCGAGCCGACGGCGCATCGCCGGGTCGTCGATCAGGCGGCGAACGGCGCCCGCCAGAGCCGCCGGATCACCGGCCGGCACCAGCAGACCGTTCTCCTCCGGGCGCACACAGTCGCGGACGCCGACCACGTCGGTGGAGATGACCGGCAGGCCGCTGGCCATCGCCTCCAGGATGGTGTTGGAGAAGCCCTCCGCGTAGGTGGGGCTGACGAAGATCTCTCCCCGCGCGTATACCTCGTGGGCCCGTTCGTAGGGCACCGCGCCGAGCAGCTCGACGGTGTCGGCGAGACCCAGCTCGGTGATCCGGGTCTCGACGGCACCCACGTCGGGGCCGATGCCCGAGATCAGCAGACGCACCGGCACCGTCTCCGCGCGGAGCTTGGCGACCGCGTCGAGCAGGTCGAGCACACCCTTCCGCGCGTCGACCCGGCCGTGGTAGAGCAGCACTGCCGGGTCCGAGACCCGACCGGGGAACGCGACCGGCACGAATCGTTCGGTGTCGGTGGCCCCGGGTACGACGGTGAAGCGGGTCGGATCAAGGTCGTGCCGCTGGCTGACCTCGGCGGCGAACGACGGTGACCCGATCAGCAGTGCCGGCGCGTGCGTGAAGACCGCCCGCACGAGGTGACGGTGGGTGGCACAGCAGGTGCCGACCCAGTGACCGTCGCCGCCCTGCACCGAGACCACGGCGGGCAGCCCGGCCGCCCGGGCCGCACGGAGCACCGCAAGCCCGTTGGGGTACGCGTACTGCGCGTGCAGCACGTCGAAGGGTCGGCGGGCGTGCAGTCGCAGCACGGTGTCGGTCATCTCCGCGACGTCCGCCTCGAAGTCCGCCGGCTCGCCCCGGCCCACGGCCTGTTCCCCGCGCGCCTCCAGGGCGTGCACCTCGACGCCGGCAGGCACCCGGTCCGACGGTGGTGGGCCGCCACCGTAGACGGCGCGGCCCGCGGTGTCGCCCCGGTACTGGGACACCAGTGTGGGCTCGTGGCCGGCGCGGACCAGGTGTCGTAGCAGGTTCTCGGCGTACGCGCTCATCCCGGAAACCGCCGGCCAGTAACGGCGCGACACGAAGCAGATCCTCATCGGACACCGACCTTCAGCTCGGCGGACGTGTGGGGCTGCTGCTCGGCGTGGCGCAGCGCGGCCAGTGCGGCAGGCACCAGGGTGTCGGCCCGATGTGCGTCCCTGGAGAGTTCGAGGCTGACCAGGCCGGAATAGCCTGCCTCGGTCAGCGCGCCGAGCACCGCTGGGAAGTCCAGATCGCCCTCGCCGGGGGCGCGGTGCTCGTGCCGGCCGTGGGGCATGTCCTCGATGGCACAGGCACCCAGACTGGTCGCGAAGGCGCGCACCGCGGCGGCCGGGTCGTACCGGCCGGACACGAGGCAGTGACCGGTGTCCAGGGCCAGCGTGAGGCCGGGGACCTCGGCCGCGAGCCGGGCCCAGTCGTCGCAGTCGTCGACCAGCATCCCCGGCTCCGGCTCGAGGGCGCACGTCATGCTGTGCCGGCCGGCGTACTCGGCGACGTCGCGGACGCCGTCGACGAGCCAGTGCCAGGCGCGGTCACTGTCGGTGCCGGGATCGGGTACGCCGGCCCAGAACGACACCGCCTCGCTGCCCAGTTCGACAGCGACGTCCACGCAGAGACGGAGGAAGTCACGCCGCCGCGTCCGGTCGTCCTCGGCCGGCGAGACCAGTGTGGGATGGTGCTTGCGCCGCGGGTCGAGCAGGAACCGCGCACCTGTCTCCACCACGCTGGCGAGTCCGAGCGCGTCGAGACGGCGGGCCAGCCGGCGGGTGCGCCCGGCGAGGTCGGGCGCGTACGGGTCGTGGTGGGCGACGTCGAGGGTGAGCGCGACGCCGTCGTAGCCGCAGTCGGCCAGCAGGGTGAGCGCGTCGTCGAGCCGGTGCGACGTCATCCCGTTGGTGTTGTAGGCGTATCGCAGGCTCATGGCTGACTCCGGGTGCCGGTGCCGAGGCCGCCCCCCGCGGCGACCGCGTGCCGGCTCGGTTCACGGTAGAGCGGGTAGAGCGGGCCGATCGTCCGGGCGACCAAGCTCAGGTCGAGCCAGGCGTCGTTGCCCAGTCGCTCCCGACCGGCCGGGTCGAGGACCACCGGCGCGGCACCGCCGTGCGGGGGCGCCCCGAGCCCGACCAGCGGCGAGTCCTTCTCCATCAGGCGCTCGACCCCACGAGCCGCGATTCGCCCGTACGACATGGTTTCCGCCTCCAGGCCGGGCACGATCACCTTGACCGCCACCGCCCCGTCGCCCGGTGCGACGACGACCAGTACGTCGAACTCGGCGAGCCGGTGCAGCAGGTCGGCCAGCAACGCGCTCGGGTCGTCGAGGCTTCCCGGCGCGACTGTGGGCAACGTGGTGAAGGGCACGGTGCTGCGTCGGGCCAGCACCACGGGTTCCAGCAGGGCACGCAGTTGCCCGCCGTCGAGGTGCGTCCACTCGCGCATCGCGGTGAACGCTCGGGTCTCCTGTGATTCGGCCGGTCGGGCGAACTCTCGCCGCCAGTACGCCTCCGGCGTGAACCGCCGCAGCGTCTCCAACGGCCCATGGGAGAAGACCTTGCGGGAGCGGGAGGAGACGTACTCCAGCAGCGCCTTGCGCAGTGCGGTCTCCCGGTCCGGGTGAGCGGCCTCCCCACACGCGGTGACCGCCAGCGGCGGGGTTTCCGGCTCCCTGTCGATGCCGACGACGTGCACGTCGACCAACCCGAAGGCGGTGGAGGCGAGCTTCGGGACGACGTCGATGTTGGCGGCCCGCAGCCGGTCCACCGTGGCTCGGGTCACCGGGTCCCGGACCTCGTCGAGGTCGATCACCACGCCGGCGTCCATGGCCCGGAAAGCTGTGGTGTTGCCGTCGCGTTGCAGCAGTTCCAGGAGGCCGTGTGCGACGGCCCGTTCAATGGTGTCGCCAGCGCCCGAACCGTTGGTGATCACCGTGACGAGTCGCTCGGCCGGGTCCTGCCAGGGCAGGTCCTCGCTCGAGGAACCGCAGAACTCCGCAGGCACCAGCACTGTCTCTCCGGTACGCCACCGAACCGTGGGCAGCCAGGAGCGGGGCTGGTCGTCGTCGACAGTGGTGCCGGCTCGCAGCACCAGGGACCGCGGATCCACCACGCCACCGGCGCCCAGCTCGGTACGAAGCTGCGCGTACGAGGCCCGCCGGGGAACCATGGCCCGCAGCTGTCCGTGCAGCAACAGGGCCTCCGCCAGCTCCCCGTACGCGCCGGTACGCGCCTGCTCGAGGGTGGCGCCGTAACCCACGGCGGCGGCCCGGGGCCAGCCGTCGCCGAGGTGGTCGGCGGAGACCACCGGCAGACCGAGCCGGTCCAGCCTGGAGATGTCGAAGTCACCGACCTCGCCGGCTGGCAGGGCAGCGGCGAGCCGGTCGGCGACCGACATCGCCGAGACGGTGGGGGTACGCGGTTCGGCGGCTCGGGTCACGTCAGCTCCTCGATCGGTATGGGTCCGGCCGTCGGCTGCCCCCGCAGCTGCCGGTCGAACAGGGCGAGCACCTGCCGGCGAGAGACCGGCGCCGCGTACTCGAAGGGTGTGGCCACCGCGTCGAAGTCGAGCTTCTCGACCAGGTCGCGGGCCTGGCGCACCTCGGCGTGCGAGAGCGGAATCTGGGCGTGGAACGCCTTGTGGCAGGAGAGACCGACCGGTGTCTCACCGGCAAGCTCCACCTTGATCAGGTCACCGACGAAGAGGATTCCGCGTTGTTCGTCGTGCAGCACACTGTGGCCGGGGAAGTGGCCGCCACTGCGGTACATCACCAGGCCGGGTGCGAGCAGGTGCCGATCGTCGGTGGGCCAGGTCACCTGGAACGCCTTGGTCCAGACGAGATCGTCGACACCGATCGCGAGCACCGTCGGGGCGAGTTCGTCCTGGAGCTGCCACAGAGCGCCGTACCCGTGCACGTGACTCGCCCCGAGCGCGACAAGACCACCACGGGCACGCAGGTCGGCGATGGCGTCGGCCGGGTACCAGCCGGCCGCCTCCCAACCGACCAGACCGACGTCGGACTCGATCACCCAGCCGGTGGTGCCGAGCCCGAGCTGCGGCTCGCACCAGTAACCGGTCACCCCGGGAGCGACCACTGCCGAGCGTGCCTGTCGTCCGACCGCCACCTCGTCGGCGGAGGTGAACTGCCAGCCATCCTCGGGCAGCGCGTTGCGCACGTCAGTGCAGACCGGGCAGGACGGCGGGGACGCGAACCAGCGTTGCCAGTGGCCGCAGTTCGCGCAGGCATACGGGCGGAGGGGCACTGTCAGCTCCTCTCCGCGGCGGTCTGCAGCAACTCGTGCAGGCGCAGGTCCCGGTCCAGAGGCCACTGCCAACCGCCTCCGCGTACGGCGGCGGAGAAGGCGCGCGCCTGACCGGTGAACGGGGTCGTGTCGACGTCGAACGGCACCTCGGTGGCGGTGCCGGTCGCGGCGTCGAGACGGGTCAGTGTGCCGCCGGCGCTCTGACCGAGGGTGTCCACAGCGACAAGTTGTGCGCCGGTGCCGACCACCTCCAGTCGGCGTCGAGGGAGCGGATCGGCGGTGTTGAACGACACGTGTGCCTGGACCAGCACCCCACCGCCGGTCACGCCGGCCACCAGCGCTCCGTCGTCCACCGGGTAGGGGTGCACCCGCCGCTGGGTCCGTACGGTCAGCTCGACCAGGTCGTCGCCGAGCAGCACACCGACCAGGTCGACGCCGTGCGGGGCCAGGTCCACCAGGGCCCCGCCGCCGGAGCGAGCCGGGTCGATGCGCCAGTTGTCGTGCGGTCGGCCGTCGGGGCTCCACCGCTCGGGCAGCCAACAGCCGTAGACGATCCGGATCGCGGTCACAGTGCCCAGATCACCGGCGGCGACCATCTCGGCGATTCGCTGGTGGGCGGGGTGGAACCGCTGGTCGAAGGCGGCCCCGGCGAGGGCGCCACCGGCCGCGTCGACCAGTCGACGGGCGTCGGGCACCGTCGCCGCCAGGGGCTTCTCGCACAGCACTGGCAGCCCTGCCTTTGCCACCGCGGCCACCACGTCGGCGTGGGTGTGGTTGGGGGTCGCGACGTGTACCGCCTCGACCTCCGGGTGATCGAGCAGCTCGTGCAGGTCGGTTGTGGCCACCCGCTCCGGGGCGAGTCCCCGGGCGGCGGCCGGATCCCTGTCGCAGGCGGCGACGAGCCGGTGCCCGGCGGCGCGGATCGCCGGGGCGACGTGGTCACGGGCGACCCAGCCGCAGCCGACCACACCCCACCCGACGGGTTTCATCGTTCACCACCGCTCGGGCAGGTCGAGCAGAAGGCGACGTCGCACCGCGTCCGGGCCCGGGTCCGTCGGCCAACGCTGCGGCAGGTACGCGGCGGCCCGGTCGCCGTACTCGGCTGCCCATCGCGGGTCGGGCCAGCGGCGGACCCCGTCGGTGTAGAGCGGGTTGGGTCGCAGTGGGCTCGCCGGCGCGGGCCGCAGCAGTGCGGCGTCGGCCGGTGCGTCGCCCGCGTCCCGGGCCAGGCCGACAGCCTCGGTGCCGATCAGCGTGGCGGGGTCGGCCGGAGCGGGCAGGTGCCCGGCCGCCGTCGCCGCCGTCAGGTCTTCCTCGGCGTACGCGTTGGCGCCAGGCAGCAGGGCCGTCCAGCTGTCGGGTGGCAGCGGCAGCCCGGTCGTGCCGGCGGGGTGCTGTGCGTTGTGCAGGTGACCGAGGAGCACCGCCCCGGCGGGCCCTGCGCAGTCGAGCGCGGCGGCCACCACGGCAGCCTTGTCCGGCAGGAAGTAGAGCGCGTCGTGGCAGGCCACGTGGCGAGGCGCCGACTGCGGTGGTAGCGGCCAGGCCGCGGTCAGGTCGGCGCACACCAGCGCCACCGGCGCGTCGGGCGGCAGCACGAACCGGCGGGCCAGCCAGAGCTTGGCGAAGACCACGTCGACGCCGGTCAGATCGCGGTGGCCGTGCAGGACCAGGTGTCGCAGCAGGTGGCCGGCCCCACAGGCCAGATCGACCACCGGCCGACCGTTGGGCGGATGAGCGGCGGTGAGCGCCAGGGCCGCCAACCAGCTCGGGTCGGACCAGCGGTGCAGGAAGTAGAGCCCGACCCGGCCGAGCCCCAGCAGCTCGACAGCCTCGCGCAGGGTGCTGGCACGTAGCGCCGCACGAAGTTGATCCGCCGGTGGCGCCGGGCCGTCCCACCAGTCGTCGGAGTCGGCGAGCAGCGTCACAGCGGCCTGATCCGGTTCACCAGCGTCGAGGGCGGCCACCGCCTGCTCCCGCAGGTCGTCGCGGTCCGGACGCAGCCAGGGAATGGTCTCCACCACGGGCCAGCGGCGTACTCCGTCGGTGAGGGTGCACGACGTGTCGGCGTGCAGGGGTGTGCCGTCGGGGCCACGCCACCCGGTCGCTGTGGTGGCGGGCACCGCGCGGACGGCGGTCACAGCCCGGCCGCCCGCAGTACGGCCCGTTGGTAGTCCACCACCGGGCCGTCGTGCACGATCTCAAGATCCACCAGGGCGTGCTCGACGGTGAACGCGGCGGCCCGGGCGTGATGGTGCACCTGGAGCACCCGGTCCAGCACGTCCGCGCTGTGGAAGGCCCGTCCGAGGGGCGTGTCGGCGTCCACCCGCAACGCCAGCACCGCCTTGACTCGGGCGGCCAGGTGCTCCGGCAGCTCGGCCAACTCCCACTCGGTGAGCCGGTCGGTCATCGGCTCCAGGTAAGCGCCGAGCAGCAGTTCACCGGCGAAGCCCGCGTCGGGTAGCCGGGCGTTGTGCAGGTGGTGGGCCAGGCCGAGCAGGAACGCCTGCGCCGGGTCGGCGCCGGTGTCGTCGGCGAGCAGCGCACCGTACACGGCGACGGCCCAGCAGTGCTCGGCGTGGTTCTCGGCTGGCTCGACCACCAGGCGTGGCCGTCCCGCGGCGGTGGCACCGGCACGCGGCTGTCGGCGCAGGGCCGTCACGAACGATGGAACCGGCGCGTCCGACAGGGCTTGGGCAACCAGGTAGGGCAGCGCCGCTCGCACCCGGCGTCCGGTGTCCGGGTGCAGCGAGCCGACAAGTTCGTCGACAGCGCGGCCCAGGACGTTCTCCACCTCGGTCTCCGCCAGCCCGCAGGCGCTGAGGGTGGCCGCGTCCATCCCCCCGAGGCGGGCCCCCGCCAGCGCGGCGGCGCACTCGCTGTCGGCGACGATCGCCGGGTCGGCGCCGCCGGCGATGGCCGCCCACGCTCGGGAGAACGCCCGCTCAGCCACCGAGCCGTCGGCGTGGGCCACCCGGACCCGTTTGAGGTCGCCGATCTGGCGCAGCGTGGGTGTCAGAGCGGCCAGTCGGTCGACCGGCGGAGCCGCCAGCGCGGTGGTCATGGCGCCGCGTCCAGCCAGTCCAGCAGTGTCCGCTCCTGCGCGTGCAGCGCGTGTTCGGGGGTCCGGCCGTCCCGGGTCATCGGGGCCTTGAAGAAATAACCGAGTTGCTCCTGCGCGCCACTCTCACCGCGGCGGGCGGCCTCCGCCATGAGTCGCGCCAGGTCCAGCACCAGTGGCGCGGCGAGGATCGAGTCCCGGCAGAGGAAGTTGACCTTGAGCTGCATCCGCTGCCCGAGGAAGCCGATCAGGTCGATGTTGTCCCAGGCTTCCTTGGCGTCACCGCGCGGCCGGTAGTAGTCGATCCGGACCACGTGGTCGTCCACGTCGTAACCGAGGATCTGGTTGAGCACCGAGCCCTTCGTGTCCAGCTTGCTGGCCAACGACGACGGGTCGTCGAGGATCTGCCCGTCCCGGTTGCCCAGGATGTTCGTCGAGTACCAGCCCTCCACGGTCAATGCCCGGGACCGGAAGGCCGGGGCGAGCACCGTCTTGATCAACGTCTGACCGGTCTTGCCGTCCTTGCCGGCGACCGGCACGCCCTCCCGCTCGGCCAACTTCAACAGCGCGGGCACGTCGGCACCCAGGCTGGGCGTGAAGTTGACGTAGGGGCAGCCCTCCCGGATCGCCGCGTACGCGTAGAGCAGACCGGGGGTGATGGCGGGATCGTCGGCGTCCAGCCCAGCCTCGAACCCGTCGAGGCTCTGCAGCACCGGCGACGCCGGGTCCGGTCGGGCCTCGGTGGAGGCCAGGTTGACCACCACCACCCGCTGGACGTCCTGCGCCGACCTGAATCGGCCCAGGTCGGCGCGCAGGTGCGACACCCGCTCGCGCAGCGGCCCGATCGGCACCACGTTCGCCCCGGTGGCGTTGCGGCAGTACGCCGGGTCAGCCACGGCCGGCCAGGGCTGGATCTGCCCCAGCGGCCCCGCGACGGTGTCCAGGTGGGCTGGCTCCACCACGCGGTGCACGTGTGCCGCCTTGGCCAGGTCGTCCGGAGCCAGGTCCCAGCCCCCGAAGACCATCGACTCGTACGACACCAGATCGGTGCGGTGCGCCAGGGGTAGTCCCGACATGTCCGTCATGCCCAATCGCAACAACTCCACCCCGGCTATCGCCGTGGTCGCGACCGCTCCACCCAGTCCGACCACCGCGACCCCGATGCGCTCCTCAGTCATACCGCCTCCTGATTCGACCCGCGCGTCCGACCCGAGCCGCCGCGTACCCGTCCAGCCGCCGACCAGTCATCGGTCTTCGTCAACGTCCAGGCGGCGCACCGATCGGTCAATTTCCCAGCTCAGAGGCCCTGCGTTAGGACAAGAATGCAAAAGGGTGCGACGCGTTGTCGGGTACCGGCGGGGAGGTCTGCTCGTGAAGGTGCTGATCGCGGGTGGGGCAGGATTCATCGGGAGTACTGTCGCGTCCGCCCTGATCGACGCAGGCCACACACCTGTGGTGCTGGACAGCCTGGTCACCGGTCGTCGTGAGTTCTGCCGGGGGCGGTCCTTCCACCTCGCCGACATCGCGGACGCGGACGGGGTGGACCGGCTGTTGACGCGGCATCCGGACATCGATGCGGTAGTTCATTGCGCGGCCCTCATCGCGGTACCGGACTCGGTGGCCCGGCCGGTGGACTACTACCGGGCGAACGTCTCCGCCACCCTGGAGTTCGTCGACCGACTGCTCGCGCATGGCGTACACCGGTTGATCTTCAGCTCGTCCGCGGCCATCTACCGGCCGGACGCGGATCTCGGTGTCGACGAGGTGTCGCCACTGCACGCCACCAGCCCGTACGCGCAGACGAAGCTGGTGGTGGAACGGATGCTCGCCGACATCGCGGCCAGTAGCCCACTGAGAGTGCTGTCCCTGCGTTACTTCAATCCAATCGGCGCGGACCCGGCCCTGCGCACCGGGCTCCAGGTCGCCGCGCCGACGCACGCTCTGGGCCGGTTGATGCAGGCGCACCAGGCCGGCGTGCCGTTTTCGGTGAACGGTCTGGACTGGCCCACACGCGACGGTTCGGGGCTGCGTGACTACGTCCACGTCTGGGACCTGGCCGACGCCCACCTTCGGGCGCTGGCCCGATTCGATGACATCTTCGCCGTCGGTGGCGCTTCGCACACCGCCCTCAACCTGGGCAGTGGCACCGGCACGACGGTGTTGGAACTGGTCGCGGCGTTCAACGCGGTGGTGGACCGTCCGGTTCTGGTCCGCGAGGCACCTCGGCGCCCCGGAGACACCGCTGGCGGCTTCACCCGTAGCCGGCGGGCCTGGGAGGTGCTGGGCTGGAGGGCGAAGCGCGACCTGTTCACCGGGATCGCCGACTCCCTGGCCTGGCACGACCGGCGCGGTCAGGTGCTAGCGGACCTGGCGGCACGCCGTCGGCAGCTGGCCGGCTGACTCGACGACCGGGTCAGCCCGCTTGCCCACCGAAGCGCGCCCGGATGTCGCTCGGGTAGGACCCCTTCTGCCAGATCACCCAGAACCGGCCCGTCGGGCTGGACGCCGGCTGCGCGTAGCGTCCGTCGGGAGCGAGGATCTCGGCCGCACCGAAGGCGCCGTCCTGCCCGATCGTCCTGGCGTGCACTCGACTGGTCGAGAAGTCAGGGCTGGGCGCTTGCCAGGTGATGAGGCCGTCGCCGTCGTCGTCCACTGTGACCTTCGGCCAGTCGCCGGCACCGAGCCTGGTGACCGCGCCGAGGGCGCCGGTGCTGGAGATCGAGCGGGCGAAGACCTGCGTGCCGTCGGAGGTCCAGCGGCCCCAGGTCAGCACCGCGTCACCGTCGAGGTCGCCGGCGAGTTCGTCGAAGAAGGTCAGCTCGTGGGCGGCCGGCGACACGCTGATGACGGTGCCCAACGTGTCGGTGTGGCTGTAGTGCCGCACGCGCAGGCGAGGCGGCTCACCCGCCTTCGACCACCGGTAGCTGATCACCGCGTCCCCGTCCCGATCCACTGCTACCGAAACGCTGGCGTACCTGACGTCGGTGGCCACCCCGGCGATGGCGCGCAGGGCGGAGACCCCCTCCGGGCGGACCCGGCGCGCTACGACCCGCTCGTAGTTCTCCGTCCAGGCGACGAGGGCGGTTCCGGTGCGGTCGACGGCCACGACCGGCTGATCCGGACCGACGCCCAGGGTCAGCTCCGGGCCGAGCGAGCTGTCCGCGCCGAAGTAACGGGCTTTCGTCGTGTACGCGCCGTCACGGGACTCCGTCCAGGTGACAAGCGCCAGACCCGAGGGGTCGACAGCCACAGCCGGACTCGTCGCGCTCCACGTCGCGATAGTGCGCAGCGGGCCTAGTTCGCCTGTGGCAGACACCCGGCGGCCCGCCACGAGACCGTCTTGCGTCCACACGACAGCGGAGTCGCCGTCGTCGTCGGAGGCGACCTTGGGCCAGGACGCGGACGCGCCGAGCGGCGAGAGCGTCTGGACCGGCCCCAGCACGCCGTCGACCGACGCGGTCTGCGCCTTCACCTGGTCGTAGCAGCCGCTCGCGTTGCTGTCGCAGCCAGCCCAGGCGAGCAGCGAGTCGCCCTGCCTGTCGACAGCGACGAAGGGCTGGTCCTGCCCGCTCCAACCGGCTTCCGACACCACCTGGATCGGGGACCACGTGGCCGCCCGCGCGGGTGCCGGAACGGCGACCAGGACGGCCAACGCGCCGACCACAACCGCAATGAGCTGTCGCATATGCCGTCGGGTCGCCGAGCTGCCCGCTCCGTACACCGTCACTCCCCGAATCGATGAACGTCCCTGATCCAGGGCATGATGCCATCGATTCGGCTGTACCGCAGCCGGACGTCGTCGGGGCGGTGAGAGCCTTGACCGTGAAGGCTGCTGACCAGTGTGGATCCGGGTCGCCCTGCCGCTGCGAGTCCATTCTGGCAAGCTGTCCCAGTGATGGTCGGTGATCTGTTGGACGACAGGTATCAGGTCGAGAGCCGTCTCGGTACTGGTGGCATGTCGGCCGTCTGGCGGGCGCGGGACCGGGTCCTCGAACGCGCGGTGGCCGTCAAGGTCCTGGCCGGCGCGCAAGCTACCGCCCGAGGCGCACAGCAACGCATCCAGGCAGAGGCCAGGGCCGCGGCCGGCCTCTGGCACCCGCACGTGACGAGTGTGTACGACTATGGCGAGCACACCGACGCCGCCGGCCGCCAGGTCTCGTATGTGGTGATGGAACTGCTGCCCGGCCAGACCCTGTCCCAGCGACTTGCCGCCGGTCCGCTGCCGCCGGCCACCGCGATGCGGACGTGCGCGCAGGTCGCCGAGGCGCTCGCTGCCGCGCACGAACGTAAGCTGGTGCACCGGGACATCAAGCCGTCCAACGTGATGCTCACACCGGCCGGTGTGAAGGTTGTCGATTTCGGTATCGCCAGCACTGTCGGTCGGCCGGAGCTGGAGGCGGACGGACAGCTGTTGGGCACCGCGGCGTACCTCGCGCCCGAACGGCTCGCCGGTGGCACTGTCCTGCCTGCCTCCGACGTCTACGCGCTCGGACTGTTGCTGTACCGAACGCTGACCAATGAGCTGCCTTGGTCGGCGGAGACTCCCACGCAGATGTTGACCGCTCACGTGTACGTCGATCCGGCGCCACTGCCTGACATCGAGGGAGTGTCACCGGAGGTTCACCGCCTCCTCGACAGTTGCCTCGCCAGGGATCCCGCGGATCGGCCGGACGCCGCAGAGGTGGCCACGACCCTGCACGGTCTGGCCGATGACGCCGAACGGCGGGAGAAACAGGCGGCGCAGTCGCCATCCGTCTCGCCCGTGTCGGCCCCGACCACCGCCAGTCCCCCTCCCGGTCGGCGTCGCCGCATCCCCAACACCGTGTTGGTCCCCGTCCTCATCGTGACGGCGGGGACCATGTCGCTCCTGCTCCCCCAGTTCATGCCCGTCGATGGCAGATCGGGCGGGGTCGCCACGCGTGACGGTTCCACCCCACCCGACGCCGCCTTCGACGTTGCTGCCTCTGAGGCACCTGCTCCCCGGCAGACGTCCGCGGAGCCCGCGCCAGTCTCACGACCGAGCCGTACGGCGACCGCTCCGGCCGGGCCGGTCGAACCGATCGCCAGAGCTGGTTCCACGGCCGGCCCTGGCCCTACAACGTCACCCAGTGCCGAACAGCCGACGGGGCCGCCGAGTGCCGCGCCGGCGCCGCCCTCCCCGAGGCCAGGTACGCCCCTTCGGGCACTCGGCGGTGTGGTGACTGTGCTCTGCACCGGCGATCAGGCTCGCGTTGTCGACGTCGCGCCTGCCCCTGGCTACCGCGTCAAGGACTACAACGCCGGGCCGGTCAAGGAGATCCAGGTGGTGCTGCTGTCCGCGGGCAACAGGAGCGAGATCAAGGCACGGTGCGACGACGGCACGCCAGTGCCGAAGATAAAGGAGAGCCGTCAGTGAGCGGACGGCCCGCGCTCTGAGTGGGTCATAGTTCACCATTAGCCCCGAGCATGTCCGCTGGTCATGCTCCCGCACTGGGAACACCAAGGTCCCGACAGGGTCTGGTTCAGGGCAGCGCGGTGACGAATTCTGCTGGCGGAGTGCGGAGTTGGGTGTCCCTGCTTGGCGGCGTGCCGAACATGCGGCGGTATTCGCGGCTGAACTGGGAAGGGCTGTCGTAGCCGACGCTGAGGCCCACGCCGGTGATGTCTGAGGGGCGGCTGGCGAGCAGGAGCCGAGCTTCTTGCAGGCGGATGCGTTTTTGGAACTGGATGGGGCTCATTCCTGTGACGGTGTGAAAGTTACGGTGGAACGCTGAGACGCTCATGCCGGCGATCTCCGCCAGGTCTTCCACGCGAAAGGCGGTGGCGTAGTTCTCCCGGATCTGACGCACAGCGCGGTTGATGTGGGCCAGTCCGCTGTCGGCGAGACCGAGCTGACGGATGGCGACGCCCTGCTCGCCGCGCAGGAGATGCCAGAGGATTTCCCGCTTGACCATGGGAGCGAGGATCTTGCGGTCCGCGGGCTGCTCCAGCAGCCGCAACAGGCGCACGATGGCGTCCAGCAGTGACGGCGAGGCCGTGGAGACGGCAATGCCGGGTGATGCGGTGCGTGGGGTGACCGGCAGGTCTCGGGGGTCGGCTTCCAGGAGGAGCTCAGCAAGGGCTGAGGGAGCGAGAGTCATGCCGAAGCCGAGGGTGGGTTGCCCGGTGTCCAGGACATGGCCGGTGACGGGGAGGTCGGCGGAGGCGATCAGGTACTCACCGGGCCCATATTCGTAAAGGCGCTCGCCCAGGGCGAGGCGTTTGCCGCCCTGGGCGATGACTGCGAGCACGGTCCCGGACATCCCGGCCGCCGACGCATTCGGATGGTTGAACTTGCACACCTTGATGCCCTCGATCGCGGTGCTCATGTCGGGCCGCGCATGCCGGTTGAGAAGCTCCCGCATTTCGTCCAGGGCAGACATGAAGCCATCCTTGCACAAAACTCCACGCGGGTCGCTGACCCGGCAGGATTGGGCAGACATTCAGAGGTTCTGTCCTCCCGAGACCTCGATGTCCTGGGCGGTGATCCACCGGCCTTCCTCGGAGACCAACATGGCAATGACCATGCCGATGTCGTCGGGCTCACCGACGCGGCCGAGAGTGAAGGTCTTCGCCAGCTCCGGGATGATCTGCGGGTTCTTGCCGAACGCGTCGTCGGCGAAGCGGGTGACGGTGGCTCCCGGTGCGACCGAGTTCACGCGGATGCCGCGGGGACCGAACTCCTTGGCCATGTAGCGGGTGAGCACTGCCACGGCGCCCTTGAGCGCCGCGTAGACCGAGTATCCCGGCGCGGTCACCTGGGGCAGCGTGGAGTTGCTGGTCAGGTTGATGATGGCGCCGCCGTCGGCGAGGAGCGGCAGCAGGGCCTGGGTGAGGAAGAAGGGCCCCTTGAACAGGCCGTCCGTGAGCCGGTCGAATTCCTCCTCGCGGGTGTCCTCGATCATCGCCATGCCGGCGAATCCGGCGTTGTTGACCAGGTGGTCGAAGGAGTGCCGCTGGAAGGTCTCGCGCAGCGCCTCGGCAACGGTCTCCCGGAAGATGGTGAATCCCGCCGTATCACCGAGATCCAGGTGCAGCGCCACGGCAACGCCACCCTGCTGCTCGATCCGCGCGACGGTGTCCTTGGCACCCTGTTCGTTGGAGCTGTAGGTCAGGATGACGCCGGCACCGCGCCGGGCGATCTGCAGGGCCGCGCTCTGGCCGATGCCGGAGCTTGCACCGGTGACGACGGCTACCTTCATGGTGTGCCTCCTAGGCCTGAGGATTCGTCGGAATCCGTGCGAAGTGTGTCCCTTCCAGAAGACCGCTGCGCCGGGCCCGCGAAAAGAACGATCCTCTTCGCCTCATGCCCAATCCTCTTGAATGGCCGGGGCATGGACCGTGTCAACGTGCTCGCCGCCCAGGGGTGCGTCGGCCATTGCGTCTGCCCCGCTCGCCGCCGCGCTGTGTCTGCACGAGGGCAGGATCGTGCAAGGATCCGCCAGGATGCCCCTAGCAGCCCTTCCGGCGTGACGGTTGACTTGCCCCAAAGCCATTTCGGTGAGGCACGAGTGAGGCAGCCGACCATGACCGACACCGCGGACAGAAGCTACGACGTGAGCGCGGTCAGGGGCGCTCTGGCAATCGGCCCGGGCTCGCCGCGCGAGGCACGCACCATCGACATCACCACCCTGGGCCGGCGCACCGGCCGCCCGAGGCGCATCGAGATCTGGTTCCACCATGTCGACGGCCGCTGGTACCTCAGCGGGATGCCGGTGCCCCGAAGCTGGCACGCCAACCTGTCGGCGCACCCGCACTTCACCTTCCACCTCAAGAACGGCGTCCGGGCAGACCTCCCGGCCACCGCAGTGCCGGTCAAGGATCCCGCGGTACGCCACCGCGTACTGTCGGCGGTCGTCGCCCTGCAGGACGAGCCCGGTTTGCGTATGCGCGTCACCCAACGCCAGCGCCTGGAGGACTGGCTCAGGCACAGCCCGCTAATCGAGATCATTTTCGACGACGAACGGCTACGCCCCCGGCGGTGATCGACAGCGGGGCACTCTGGCAGCACTGCGGGTCGGTCGGACCTGGACACCCGCCCATACTGTTCCGTCTATGGGTGACCTGAGGGCGGACTTTGCCGAATGTGGCGTGTTCTTTCGAGACACCAGCCTGCCGAGCGCGGTGCTGGCGAAGTACCGACCCGGCTTGTTTCTTCGGGAGCCGACGTTCTGCGACGCCTCGGGGCGACCGGGTGGTTTCGTCGCCCGGCATCGTTATCTGATTTTTTCCGCGAATGCGCGGACGCTTCCGCTGATGCTTGCCGATTGGGGCCTGTGTCTGTGGCCGAGGGACCGGCTGTTCAAGATTCTCGACAGGGTGACCGACGGCGTCCGTACACAGATCACCCTGCTGGAGGTCCCGGACCGCCATATCGCGGTGTTCTCGGACGAGGAGCCTAACGGCATCGAGGCCGCGTACGCCGCGCATGGTCGGGAGCTGTTCGACCAGCTTCGGCTAGCAGCTGTGGTACCCGAGTTGGACACCGACCGGTGGCGAGAGCGGCTGGTGTACCCGGTGGGTGTCGACGACGAAGCCGGCTACTTCCCGCTCTACAAACCGGTGGAGTACACCGACGGCGCACCCCTTGCTCAAATGGCGTACGCGGTTCGGTATCAGGCGCAGCGTCTGCTGGAGGCCGGTGCGCTCGGCGATGCGCGGGCGCAGCTTCGTTCGAGCATCGAGCCGCTGCGGCCGTTCGCCTCCCGGTTGCCTGAGGCGCTGGCGGGTCTGCTGGCGGTGCGCGCGGAGCTGCACGCGCAGGTGGGCGACGGCAACGCGGCAGAGGCTGACCTGCACGAGGCGTTCAGGTTGTGCCAGCAACTCGACAACGATCGGCTACCGGTAGCTGCCATCCTGTCCCGCCTTGGTCATCTCTATCAAAGTGCCGGCGAACTCGACGCTGCTGAGAAGCACTACCTGCATGCGCTGGCGATCAAACGACGAGTGGCTGGGGATCGCAGCGCGGAGGTGGTCCCGACGCTCATGTCTGTCGCCGTCCTGCACGAGCAGCGCGGCGAGTACGCGCGGGCGCAGGAACTGCTCGACGACGCACGCGCCATCACCCGGGAACTGGGTCGGGACGACGACCCGGTGATGCTGAGCAACCTTGCGCGGCTGCAGCAGGCGCAGGGCCGATTTGACGACGCATGGCACAACTATCGGGCTGCCCTGGCGGCAACCCGTCCCTCGGCGATCGGGGGGCACCAACACACAGCGCTCTTGGGCAATCTGGCCGAGCTGCACGCGGCGCACGGCGACGCGGACGAGGCCCTGCGGCTGCTGACCGAGGTACTCGACCGGCAGCGCGAGATGTTCGCCGAGCTCAGCGCCTACGGCTCGCAGGAGCAGCTTGTGCAGCTGCTGAGGGCGTCACGGGTCCGCGTCGGGCAGTACGTCGCGCTGGTGATGTCACGGTTCACGGACTCACCGGAGTGTGTCCGCCGGCTGGCGGATCTGGTGGTGGACCGCAAAGGGCTGGGGATTGACTCGTTCGCGCAGCGGCGTGCCGCGGCCGCTGCGGATCCTGGTCTGCGGGCGCGACTCGATCAGTTGGCTCAGCTACGCCGGTGGGTAGCTGAGCAGCAGCTCGCAGGCCCCGGCCAGAGCAACGAGGCGGGCTTCCACCGAGAGCTACGTCGGGCTCGCCAGGAGTGTGAGGTGCTGGAGGCGGAACTGGCGCGGGACCTGCCGGGCTTCGATGCGGGCCGCCTTGGCCGACGAATGGACAGTGCGACGGTGGCGCGGGCGACGCCTGCCGGCGCGGCGTCGGTGGAGCTGCTGCGGTACGGCGACTTCGACTTCGCCGCCATTCGAAGCCGGGGCGAGCAGCAGTGGCGGCCGGCACGGTACCTCGCTGTCGTCCTGCTACCCGAGCGGCCCGATGAGCCGGTGCTGGTCGACCTGGGGGTGGCCGCGGCAGTGGACGAGCTTGTCGCGGCCGTGCGGGCCCAGGTCACCGGCCGACGCGACCAACCCATCGGGGCGCGGCAGCCGATCAGCCCTGAGGCTGCGCCCCCGGACGCGTCGCAGCGCCTCCGGGCAGTCGTGTTCGACCCGTTGTGCGCTGCGGTCGGCGGCACCCGCCGGTTGTTGATCGCACCGGACGGCGACCTGCTGCGGCTGCCATTCGAGATGCTGGCGACCACTGGGGGCCGACAGGTGATCGACGACTACACCATCTCCTACCTGACCGCGACCCGGGACCTGCTCCGGCTTGGCGCACCGGCCCGGCGGTCGTCTACGCCGCCGCTGGTGGTGGCCGGCCCCGACTACGACCTCGGTTCACCCGGCGGGCTGGGGAGGCCCCTGGCACCGCTGCCAGCCGCCGTCGAAGAGGGCAAACGCGTCGGCAGGCTGCTAGGTGTACTGCCCAGACTCGCCGGTGAGGCAACGAAGACGGCGGTTCAGGACACTCACGCACCGGTGGTCCTCCACATCGCCACGCACGGTTTCGCCCTCAAGCGCCAACCGCCCCTGGCACCGCACGAGATCGCCGTCGGCATGACCATCCGCCCGACTGGCCCGGATCAGATGTCGCTCGTGCTCAACGGTGTACTCGCAACTCCGGGCCCGTTGGTGGCCGCCGACGAAGACTTCGCCCGCATGGCCGGCAGCCGGTTGGCGAACCCGCTGTTGCGTTCCGCGCTCGCGATGGCCGGCGCGAACACATGGCTGAGCGGCGGCGAGCCACCCGACGGTGCCGGCAACGGCATCCTCACGGCATTGGAGGTGACCGACCTGGATCTGAACGGCACAGAGCTTGTGGTGCTGTCCGCGTGCGACACCGGTCTGGGCGAGGTGGAACCCGGCGAAGGCGTCTTCGGTCTACGCCGCTGTTTCGTGCTGGCCGGCGCCCGCACCCTCGTGATGAGTCTGTGGAAGGTCCCGGACGAGCAGACGGCGCAGCTCATGACGGACTTCTATCAGCTTCTGAGAGAGGGGCAGCCCCGCGCCGAGGCGCTGCGCCAGGCACAGTTGCGCACCCGCGAGCGGCACCCCGAGCCCCGTTACTGGGCGGCGTTCGTCTGCCAGGGCGACGACGGTACCCTGTCTACACTGGCCTCACCCGCACCGGATCTGGAGCCTGAGCGTTGACCGACCGCGGCGCATTCCCGATCGACGACTTCTGTCCCGAGTGTGAGCTCACCCGTGGCAGACACGAAACGTGGTGCTCCGCCCACTACGCAGGCGATGCCGGCATGCCGCCCGAGGGCGACTCCGGTCCTGCGGCGCCGGTGCGCGCCGATCCGCCGCCTGCCGACACCGAGTAGGCCCGCCATGTCGAACGGACCGCGCTGGCTGGTGCGCTACCCCCTGGGCACGACCGACGCGTTCCGATCCATGGGCACCGTCGCCGCGCCGCTACTGGCCGGATTCGCCCTCGCCACGCTCGCCGTGCTGCTCACTAGCGACGTGAAAGTGCGCCTCGCCGGACCTGCTACGTTCGCGCTCGCCCTCGCCGCGGCCATGTTCGTCTTCTGTGTGCAGTTCACCGTCGCCGGGCTGCTGTATTCCGCCTCCCCCGCCGAACGCTCCGGCTGGCAGCCCAGCGCCGACGACACGGACGTGGCGGAGCGGATGCGGCAAGTGCAGCGCAGGGACTACCTCCTACAGGGCAAGTACCTCTTCCGCGCCCGCCTGACCTACGACGTGGGAATCGTCAGCCTGCTCGCCGCGCTCTTGGCCTTGGTCACCCCCCAAGACTGGCTGTCCTGGCGCGGCGCCGCGTTCGCGGTGGTCGCGGCAGCCCTGACGGTCGAGCTCGTCTGGGTGATCGCCGGCCGCACCCGATACGCACCTGGCTGGCTTCTCCCCTCCTACCGCCACACCCGCCAGTAGTTCTTTCTGCGATCGATGACGGCAAGAATCGGCTGACGCTCCCACCTGGCACCGACCGGAGTTTGGCGTCCAGCCGTGTCCAGCCATGTCCAGTCGCGTCCAACATCCCACTCGCCGTCCCCTCTCGATTGCGAGGATTGCCGTCCGGTCCGGGCCGTCCGACTCCTGACCCGGCCGACCAGTCCCCCTCGTGATGGGAGCGGTGAATGTCAGAACCTGTTGTCAGCCACCCGCGTACGAAAAGACCCAGCAGCAGGTCCCTGCTCGCGATGGCACTCGCCGTCGTGGCGTCGGTGGCCTTCGTCCCGACGGCCGCGGCGGCCGGGCCGGTAGACCGACCGGCCCAACCCGGGGGCGCGGCGAATCCGGCCCACACCGATGGCCGGGCTGCCCTGGCTCCCGTCGGCGGGTACCGGGCGGACAGGGCTGCGGACATGGCCGAGGCGATCGCCGAGCAGCGGGGCATCAGCCGCGATGCCGCCGAGAAGCTGCTCAGTGCCGAGAACGCCAACGTGCGAGTCGCCAACCAGTTGACCACTGAGCTGGGTGCCAGTTCGGGCGGCGCTTACCTGTCCGATGGCACCCTCGTCGTCACTGTCACCGACGCCGCGGCTGCCGCGAAGGTGACCGCCGCTGGCGCGAAGGCGCGCATCGTCGCTCGTGGCGAACGGCAACTCCAGTCCATCCAGCGGGCGCTGGAGGCTGCGCCGAGTGAGCCGAACACGACCTGGGGGGTGGACCCGGCGACCAACCAGGTGGTGGTGAGCCTGCCGGCGTCGGGGGTGAAGAACGCCGTGCAACGCTCCATGGCGCGCAAGTTCGGCGCGGCGGTGCGGTTCGAGACCAGCGCCGGCCAGATTCAGCCGAACGTCGGGATCTCCAGTGGGGACTCGTTGGGCGGCTGCTCGGTCGGGTTCACCGCCACCGACTACACCTTCAACTACGTCATCACGGCCGGCCACTGCACTCAGGGCTACCCGCACTGGACACTGCCCAACGGGCAGGACGTCGGGCCGTCGCTGGAGAGCAACTATCCGGAGAACGACTACGGCCTCATCTGGATGAACGGTTCGTCGGTCTGGGCGACCGGCGTCATCAACCTGTGGAACAACACAAGCCGCAGCATCCACGGTTGGGCGACGGCCGTGAGTGGGCTGTCGGTCTGCAACTCGGGCAGGACCACCGGATTCAGGTGCGGCTCCGTGCTCAAGACAAACGTGACGGTCAACGGCGCCGGCGGCACCGTACGGCAGATGGTCGAGACCAACATCTGCACCCTCGGCGGCGACAGCGGTGGGCCGCTGTTCGCCACCAACACCGCCTACGGGTTGAACTCGCACGCCAACCGGAACGGCAGCCAGTGCAACTCGACGCCGCGCACCTGGCATCAGCCGGTGGGAGAGGCGATCAACGCGTACCAGGTCGTCATCTACGGCGCGCCGTGACGAGCGGCGACGAGCGAAGGAGACAGGGATGAGAACCGCAATCACCAGAGCCGTACGCCTCACCGCCGCGGCCGTCATGGCGACGGCGGTGGCCCTGACCGTGGCCGTCGGCCCCGCTCAGGCGGACCTCTGGCAGCACACCGACGGATTCGAGGGGAATCCGGCAGCGGTATGGGAGTTCCATCGCTCCGGGGCCGGGAGCGGAGCCTTCGAGTTGGGCACGGGAACGGCCCGGTCTGGTTCGAACAACGCCATTCTCACGACCTCGACCGGTGGTTGGTCCGGGGTGGGCAAGCTGCTCACAGTGGGGCCTCGTACCGCCGGGCACTCCACCACCTGTGGCGGCGGGTTCTTCGTCCGGGCGGTCAGCGGGCCGGCGGTGCTCAACATCGAGGTGATCGATCCGGCGAGCTGGACCTACCTCGCGCTGCGCACCGTCCGGATCACCGACACCACGTGGCGGCGGCATGACGTGGCCAGCTACGCGAACGGTCCAAACAAGGTGTTCGTCCGCGTCTCCCTGCTCGGTGGCAGCGGTGCGGTGCGGGTGGACGACTTTGCCTTCCAGTGCACCTTCTTCCGCGCCTGAACAGGTCGACCACAGCGGGGCCGGCGCTCTTGGCGCCGGCCCCCCCCTGCCGGCCCGCCCCGGGGTGGGGGGGGGGGACGGGC
>NZ_JBEZGJ010000110.1:0-24918 GCF_040649965.1 Micromonospora sp. NPDC048843 | reverse complement strand
CCGGATCGTCGGGATGACCGGGGAGGTCACGCCTTCTTGGTCTCCCAGAAGATCTTCGAGATCTCGTCGATCTTCGCGAGGAGCTTGTCGGCGGTGGCCGGGTCGAGGCTGCCCTTGACGCCACCGGCGCCGGCGAGCTTGGTGGCCTCGTTGAACAGGCTGTGCAGGTTCGGGTACTTCTCGAAGTGCGGCGGCTTGAAGTAGTCGGTCCACAGCACCCAGAGGTGGTGCTTGACCAGCTCGGCGCGCTGCTCCTTGATGATGATGGCGCGGGTACGGAACTCCGGGTCGGTGTTCGCCTGGTACTTCTCGCAGATCATTTTGACCGATTCGGCCTCGATCCGGGCCTGAGCCGGGTCGTAGACACCACACGGCAGGTCGCAGTGAGCGCTCGCGCTGACGCGGGGCGCAAGGATGCGCGGAAGTCGCATCGGGATCCTCCATGGGAAGTTTGCGATGATCAAAGGCGACATTACTCCTGGGAATGCTCCCCGAACGGGGTGGAGGTGAAACCAGTGGCCGCCGATCACCCGGCTGAGGTGCCCCGGTTGCGCAGGCCGCTGACCGCCGTTCTGGTGACCGGCCCGTCCATGGCCCCGACCCTGCGGCACGGCGACGCGGTGCTGGTTCGTCCCGGTGGTCGCCCGATCCGTGCCGGTGACGTGGTGGTCGCGGTCTTCCGGACCCGGCCCGATCTGCTGGTGGTGAAGCGTGCGGTCCGGCCGCAGGACGGCGGCTGGTGGCTGCGCGGCGACAACGACCTGATCACCGATGACTCCCGAGCGTACGGCGTGGCCGACGTACGAGGACGGGTGGTGGCCCGCTACTGGCCCCGCCCCGGACGGGTACCTCGACGTCAGTTATGACCCTGCTCACATCCGGGGGGTGGTGCCGACACTATGCTCGGAAAGTGCCCGGGTGACCCCCCGCACCGCGTGCCACAGCTCGCCGCCCACCTCGCGGCGGGGCCGGCCGCCTCACATCTGCTCGACAGATCCTGGAGTCACCACCATGTCTTCGTCCACCGTGGACCCCGCTGATCCCGTCTTCCTACTGCACCGGGGCGGCAAGATGGCCGTCACCTCGACAGTGCCCCTCACCAGCCGGGAGGACCTCTCCCTGGCGTACACCCCGGGGGTGGCCCGGGTGTGTGAGGCGATCGCCGCCGACCCCGCCCTGGTGGACGACTACACCTGGGTGTCGCACACGGTAGCGGTGGTCACCGACGGCTCGGCGGTGCTCGGGCTGGGCAACATCGGCCCCCGGGCCGCGCTGCCGGTGATGGAGGGCAAGGCGGTGCTGTTCAAGCAGTTCGCCGGGGTGGACGCGGTGCCTGTGTGCCTGGACACCCAGGACGTGGACGAGATCGTCGCGGTGGTGCGGGCGCTGGCGCCCTCGTTCGGTGGGATCAACCTGGAGGACATCAGCGCGCCGCGTTGCTTCGAGATCGAGCGTCGGCTCGACGAGGCACTGGACATCCCGGTCTTCCACGACGACCAGCACGGCACCGCCATCGTGGTGCTGGCCGCGCTGCGCAACGCCGCGATGTTGCTCGACCGCAAGCTCGGTGACCTGCGGGTGGCGGTGAGCGGCGCGGGCGCGGCCGGCGTGGCAGTGACGAAGATGCTGATCGCCGGGGGCGTCAACCCCGACCAGGTGGTGGTCTGCGACTCCAAGGGGATCATCGGCCGGCACCGCACCGAGCTGACCGGCACCAAGGCCGAGCTGGCGGCGAGCACCAACGCCGACGGCCGCCACGGCGACATCACCGAGGCGTTGCGCGACGCGGACGTGCTGGTCGGGGTCTCCGGCGGGCAGATCCCCGAGGCCGCGGTGGCCGGGATGGCGCCCGGCGGGATCGTGTTCGCGCTGGCGAACCCGACCCCCGAGGTGCACCCCGAGGTGGCCGCCCGGCACGTCGCTGTGGTCGCCACCGGGCGCAGCGACTACCCCAACCAGATCAACAACGTGTTGGCCTTCCCCGGTGTGTTCCGCGGCGCGCTGGATGCCGGCGCCACCCGGATCACCGAGGCGATGAAGGTCGCCGCCGCGGACGCCATCGCCGGTGTGGTGGCGGAGTCCCTGACCGCCGACGCGATCGTTCCGTCCCCGCTCGACCCGCGCGTCGCGCCGGCCGTGGCCGAGGCCGTCGCCGAAGCCGCCCGCCGCGACGGCGTCGCCCGCCGCTGAGCGCACGCGTGGGCCGGGGGCGCCCCGGCGCAGCATGCGCCGCTGGTGTGCGCGCACGCGTGGGCCGGGGGCGCTCCGGCGCAGCATGCGCCGCCGGCCTGCGCGCACGGCTTCTTAACGAGCGCTCAGCTTGTTACCGTGCCGATCATGCGTGCTGCCTTTGCCTCCCGTTTCGACGACGCCGATCCGCTCGCCGCGCTCACCGTCGGCGAGCGGCCCGAGCCGACCCCTCCGGCCGACGACTGGGTGACCGTGCAGTTGCGGGCCACCTCGCTCAACCACCACGACCTCTGGTCGCTGCGCGGGGTGGGTCTCACCGAGCCCCAGCTGCCGATGATCCTCGGCTGCGACGCGGTCGGGCTGGACCCGGAGGGGCGCCCGGTGGTCGTGTACCCGGTGGTCGTCACGCCTGGTGACCCGCGCGGGGTCTCCATCCTCTCCGAGCACTTTGCCGGGACGCTCGCCGAGCGGGTGGTCGTACCCCGATCGAATCTGATCCCGCTGCCCGACGGCATGGCGGCTACCGACGCGGCGTGCCTGCCCACGGCCTGGCTGACCGCGTGGCGGATGCTGACCACAAAGGGCCGCGTCGCGGACGCCGACAGCGTGCTGGTCCAGGGCGCGGGCGGCGGCGTGGCCACAGCGGCCGTCGCGCTCGCCGTCGCGATGGGCAAGCGGGTGTACGCGACCAGCCGCGACGCCGTCAAGCGGGACCGGATCTCGGCCCTCGGCGCCATCGCAGTGGAGCCCGGTGCCCGACTGCCGGAGCGGGTGGACGTGGTGATCGAGACGGTCGGCGCGGCGACCTTCGACCACTCGCTGAAGTCGGCCGCGCCGATGGCCCGGATCGTGGTCTCCGGCGCGACCGCCGGGCACGAGCCGTCGGTCAATCTGCGCCGGGTCTTCGCCATGCAGTTGGAGATCCTGGGCACCTCGATGGGCACGCCCGGCGAGCTGTACGAGCTGCTGGCGTTCTGCTCCGACAACGAGGTCCGCCCGGTGGTGGACAGCGTGATCCCGTTCAGCCGGGTCGAGGACGCCTTCGCCCGACTGCATTCCGGCGACGCCTTCGGCAAGGTCGTCATCGACCACACCGCCTGACGCGCACCGCATCGCTGCGGCAAGATCCGCGCAACATCAGGTAAACTGCTGCCTCTCGCCGTGCCGAGGCAGCAACATCCCCGATGTTGCGCGGATCTTCGCTTGGTCGGCGGCGGGCCTCAGAGGTGGTCGTCGAAGGTGGCGATGTCCCCGCGCGTCGCGTCGGTGGGAATGCGCTTCTTGGCGTCCGCGTCGCCGTAGAGCGACCAGCGCAGGAACTCGACAGACGTGTCCGAGACGACCCGCAGCGTCGCGCCGTCGCTGAGCAGCGCCCGCCCGTGGTCGCCCTTGGGCAGGCTCAGCATCGCCTTCGGCCAGGGCACCTTGTCGTACGCGGCCCTGCCCGCCGCGTACTCGACCACCTCGTCCAACTCGCCGTGCACGAACAGTTGCGGTGCGGCCGCACCGGCGAACGCGGTGCCCACGCCGAGCGCCGTGCCCGCGAACACCACACCCGCGTCCAGCCGCTCGTCCCGGCTCGCGGTGAACAGGCCGATGGTGGTCACCCCGCCCGCGGAGTGCCCGGCGGCGGCCACCCGCTCGCCGTCCAACCGGCCGCGCAACGCGTCGCCGGCCTTGCCGTCCAACGCCAGCACCTGGTCCAACGCGTACGACACGTCGGCGGGTTGGTTGAGCACGTCGAGGACGTTGTTGTCAGCGCCCCGCGAGGTGTGCGGGAACGTCGGCGCGGCCACCACGAAACCCGCCGCCGCCCAGCGGGTCATCAGCGTGGCGTAGTCGTCCGGTCGCCCACCCAGGCCGTGACTGAACATCACCACCGGGAACCGGCCCTGCGCCGCAGTCGCCGACCGCTTGGCCGCGCCGCCGGACTGCCCGGCCGCCGGGTACCAGAGCGTCGTCGGCAGCGCACGGCCGTCCCGGTTCAGCTTGAGCTGGCGTACGCCGACCGCGAAGGCGCGTTGCGGGGCCTTGCCGGCGGGGACCTGCGGTGTCGGCGTGGCGGCGGGCGGTGGTTCGACGGGCGCCTGCTGGCTCTCGGTCTTCCTGGCGTCCGCCGAGCAGCCGACCAGACCGGCCATGAGTACGGCGCTGGCCAGCAGGGCGGGGGTGACGCGACGTGGCATGAATCCGATTGTGCCTTGCCCGACGGACGTGCCCGGTGGACTTCGACGCGGTGTGCCCGTCGACTCACCTAGCGCTGCGCGGCCGGTGTCAGGCCGCAGCACGTTCGGCGAGCGGGCGTCGCCGCCGTGCGGTGTCGGTCAGCGCGCGCGGAGGGAAGGCGGCGTTGGGGTTGTACCGGTTCGTTCCGGGCGGAACGATCTCGTCGATCCGGTCGAGGGTCGCGTCGTCCAGGATGAGCGTGGCGCCCTTGAGCAGGTCTTCCAGTTGCGGCATGGTTCGCGGTCCGATGATCGCCGAGCTGACGGCCGGATGGGCCACTGTGAAGGCGATGGCGAGCTGCGGGAGCGTGCAACCGATGCTCGTGGCGAGGTCGACGAGCTGTTCCACGATGTCGAGCTTGGCGGCGTTCTCGGCGATCGTGGGGTCGAACTGTGCCGGCCGGAGCACGGCCCGCCCGGTCGACAGGTCGATCGGCTGGTCCCTGCGGTACTTGCCGCTGAGGAACCCGAAGGCGAGCGGGCTCCAGACCAGCACCCCCATGCCGTAGCGCTGGCAGACCGGGAGGGTCGACGCCTCGACGCCGCGGGCCAGGATCGAGTACGGCGGCTGCTCGGTGCGCAGGCGTCCGAGGCCACGACGCTCGGACACCTGGTGCGCCTCGACGATCTCCTCGGCCGGGAAGGTCGAGCAGCCGAAAGCGCGGATCTTCCCGTCGCGGACGAGGTCGGTGAGCACCGAAAGGGTCTCCTCGATGTCGGTCGAGGGGTCGGGACGGTGGATCTGGTAGAGGTCGATCCAGTCGGTGTTCAACCGCCGCAGGCTGCCCTCGACGGCCTTGAGGATCCACCGCCGCGAGTTGCCGCCCTGGTTGGGCCCCTCGCCCATCGGAAAGTGCACCTTGGTGGCCAGCACGACGTCGTCCCGGCGCCCCCGCAGCGCCTTGCCCACTATCTCCTCGGACTCGCCCCGGCCGTACATGTCGGCGGTGTCGACGACGTTGATGCCCTGGTCGAGAGCGGTGTGGATGATGCGGACACAGTCGTCGTAGTCGGGGTTGCCGACGGCGCCGAACATCATGGTCCCGAGGCAGTGGGTGCTGACCTCGATGCCGGTGCCGCCGAGCGTGCGATAGCGCATGTAAATGCTCCCTTGGGTGATTCACTAGCGATCACCGCGCACCCTAGGAGCTTGAGTCGGCTCTAGGTCAACCCCTCGTTACCCTGCTCGGCATGCCTGAGGTCACCGCGAGTCTGAGCATCGGACAGATCGCCGAACGCACCGGCTTGAGCGTGCACACCCTCCGCTTCTACGAGCAGGAGGGGCTCTTCGTCAGTCCCGTACGCCGGGGGCCGGGCGGGCGTCGCAGCTACACCCAGGACGACGTGGACTGGCTGACCGTCTGCATCATCCTCCGCGCCTCCGGCATGCCCCTGCCCGCGCTCCGCCGCTACACCGACCTCGTTCGGGAAGGCGCCGGCAACGAGGAGGAACGGCTCGCGCTCCTGCGCGAGCACCACTGTCGCGTCACCTCCCAGATCGACAGGCTCACCCAGAGCCTGGACCTGATCACCTTCAAGGTCGGGATTTACGAGGATCTGCTTGAGCAGGACCGGCGCGCAGCCGGGCCAGGTCGTCAGCGTCCTTCGGGCGGCGGGGACGTTCCGGCATCCAGACCGGGTACATCTGCTTGAACTCGATCTGGGCCGCCACCGAGATGGTCGGCGCGGTGAGCGGGCCGATCCGGCCGGGTGGGGCGTCCAGCATCCCGGCTGGCAGCGAGGCGCCGGCCCAGGACCCGGCACCCACCGTCGGTCGGCCGGCGGCATCACGACCCAGGTACGCGAAGCTGACCTCCACGTCGGCGGCGAACAGGTCGAGCTGCGACTCCACCGGCATCCGCGGATCGGGAAGCCAACCCCGGGCCAGCAACAGGGTGGCCAGCCGGTCGGCGTCGTCGCGCCAGCAGTACCAGTCGACGTCGACGTGCGGGCGGGTCACCGCGCCGAGCTGGAAGTCCATCGCCCAGCCGCCCCGCAGCCAGACCGGGATGCCGTCCGCCCCGGTCACCGCGATGACCTCGGCGATGCTCGCCAACTGCCGGCGCGCAAGCTCGTCCACCGGAAGACCGTACCGGTGTCGGTCGGGTCAGTGGGCCGGGCGGAATTCAGGGGGCGCGCCGAGCGCGGATCGAGGGTGAGCGTACGCACGCCGACGGCGTACGACCCCTCGGGCGCCCGACGCGCCGACACCGGCCCGGTGGCCCCGCCAGCCACGGCGGTGGCCGGCGCAGAACCGGCCAGCAGCGCTGGCACCAGTACGGCCAACAGCCGGCCCGCCCCCATCGTTCCACGGTAGGTGCCCGCGCGGGCGTAGCGGCCCCGCCGTCCGGCTCGGGTGCACCCGCCACCCGGTCGGGTCCCCTCCGCCGGCCGGGTCCACCAGTGGGACGCCGCGGGCCGGGGACGGTGCCGTGTGGCGAGCTTCGCTAGGGTCACCGACATGCCTGAGAACTACACGGACCCCAGCGGCAACACCGAGGCGTTCCGCGCCTTCAATCAGACGCCGGAGACTGCGGCGTCGACGGAGGCCCCGTCCCGCCTGCCGCTCATCATCGGTGCGGCAGTGGTCGTCGTGGTGCTGGTGGCACTCGTCGCCTGGCTGGCGACCGGCTGATCGAGTCGCCTGGCTGGCGACCGGCTGATCGAACGCGCACCCTCGGGCCTCCCGGGGGTGCGCGCCTCAGTGGCGTCAGGCCGCCCCGACCACGTCCCGGGTCTGCCGGGCGATTTCCCGCTCCTCGTCGGTGCGGATGACGCAGACGCTCACCTCGGCGCCGTCGGGCGAGATCAACCGGTCGCCCTCGCCGTCGTTGCGGGCGTCGTCCACTGTGATTCCGAGCCGGCCCAGGCCGGCCAGCGCGGCGGCCCGCACCGGCGCGGCGTGCTCGCCGACCCCGGCGGTGAAGGCGATCGCGTCGACCCGACCGAGCAGTGCGTAGTACGCCCCGACGTACTCGGTGATGCGCCGGCAGTACACGTCGAAGGCCAACGCCGCCGCCCGGTCACCGGCAGCCCGGCGTTCGAGCACCTCGCGCATGTCGTTGACTCCGGTCAGCCCGAGCAGGCCGCTGCGGTGGTTGAGCAGGTCGTCGATGTCGTCCACCGACAGCCCGCCCTCGCGGCGCAGGTGGAAGATCACGGTCGGGTCCACGTCGCCGCTGCGGGTGCCCATCACCAGCCCCTGCAACGGGGACATGCCCATCGAGGTGGCAACGCTGCGACCGTTCGCCACCGCGCAGGCGCTGGCCCCGTTGCCCAGGTGCAGGGTGATCGTGTTGACCTGCTCGTACGGGCGGCCCAGCAGTTCGGCGGTGCGCCGGGACACGTACGCGTGCGAGGTGCCGTGGAAGCCGTACCGGCGGATGCCGTACCGCTCGGCGGTGTGCCGGTCGATCGCGTACGTCGCGGCGGCCTCCGGCAGGGTGTGGTGGAACGCGGTGTCGAAGACGGCGACCTGCGGGACGTCCGGCAGCGCCGCGCGGGCCACCTCGATGCCGGCCAGGTTGGCCGGGTTGTGCAGCGGGGCGAGCGGCACCAGATCCTTGATCGCGGCCAGCACCGCGTCGTCGACGAGCACCGGCGCGCTGAACGTCCGGCCGCCGTGCACCACCCGGTGTCCGACCGCCGTCAGCCCGGTCAGGTCCAGCCCGTCCAGGATCTGCCGGACCGCCTCGGCGTGGTCCGCCGGGCCGCCGCCGGGCTCACCGATCCGCTCGACGGTGCCGTGGTCGAGTGCCCGGTCACCGTCGTAGCGGCGCCACTTCACCGACGACGACCCGCAGTTGAGCACAAGCACCCGACTCACGACGCCTCCTCGGTGGCCGCCTGGATGGCGGTGATCGCCACGGTGTTGACGATGTCCGGCACCGTGGCGCCCCGCGACAGGTCGTTCACCGGCCGCCGCAGGCCCTGCATGACCGGGCCGACGGCGACCGCCCCGGCCGAGCGCTGCACCGCCTTGTACGTGTTGTTGCCGGTGTTCAGGTCCGGGAAGATGAAGACCGTTGCGTGCCCTGCCACGGGGCTGTCGGGCAGCTTCGTGGCCGCCACCGCCGGGTCGATCGCCGCGTCGTACTGGATGGGCCCCTCGACCAGCAGGTCGGGCCGGCGCTCCCGGACCAGCGCGGTGGCCGCGGCGACCTTCTCCACGTCGGCGCCCGCGCCGGAGCTGCCTGTCGAGTACGACAGCATGGCCACCCGGGGTTCGATGCCGAACCGGGCGGCGGTGTCGGCCGACGAGATCGCGATGTCGGCGAGCTGGGCCGCGTCCGGGTCGCGGTTGACAGCGCAGTCGCCGTAGACCAGCACCCGGTCGGCGAGCAGCATGAAGAAGACGCTGGAGGCCACCGAGACGTCCGGCAGCGTACGGATGATCTCGAACGCCGGCCGGATGGTCGCTGCGGTGGTGTGCGTGGCGCCGGAGACCATGCCGTCGGCGCGGCCGGTGGCCACCATCAGCGTGCCGAAGTAGTTGGGCTGCGCGACGATGTCGTGCGCCAACTCGGCGGTGACGCCCCGGTGGGCGCGCAGCCGGGCGTACTCGGCGGCGAAGTCGTCGCGCCACTCGCTGGCGCCCGGGTCGACCACCTGCACGTCGCCGAGGTCGATGCCCAGCTCCCGGGTACGTCGGGAGATGTCGTCCGGCCGGCCGAGCACGGTCAGCTCGGCCACTCCACGGCGAAGCAGGATCTCCGCCGCGCGCAGGATCCGCTCGTCGGTGCCCTCCGGCAACACCAGGTGCCGGGGCTTCGAGCGGGCTCTGTCGATCAGCTCGTTCTCGAACATCAGTGGGGTGACCCGCGCCGACCGGCTGACCCGCAGCCGACGAGCCAGGTCGTCGGTGTCCACACAGCGCTCGAACGCGCCGAGCGCGGCCTCCACCTTGCGGGGATTTGTCGCGCTGGGCCGGCCCTCGATGCGACTGGACGCGGCCACCGTGTCGTAGCTGTCGAGACGCACGGAGAGCACCGCCAACCCGGTGTTGAGCCCCTCCACCAGCCGCATGACCCTGGGGTCGGGCTGCTCGCCGAGGGTGAGTACCAGCCCGGCCACCGACACCTGCCCGGCCACGTGCGCGGCGCTCGCGGCGACGAGCAGGTCGGCCCGATCCCCGGGGGTGATCACCAGGGCGCCCTCGGTGAGGTGGCCCAACAGTGTCGGCACGTGCGCCGCGCCGACCACGAAATCCAGCACGTCGCGACCGAGCGCGGCGTCGTCCCCGGCCAGCAGGGTGGCGCCGAGCGCCGTCGCCACCTCGGCCACCGTCGGCGCGGACACGCTCGGCACCTCCGGGATGGCGTACGCGGGGACCGGCAGGTCGGGCAGCGTCATCGGCTCGGTCACCCGGTTGGCGATCACCGCGAGCACCGTCGCGCCGAGGTCGGCCAAGTCGTGGTACGCCCCCCGCATCGCCGACGCGACAGCCGCCGGCTCCTGCCCGAAGCCGTCCACCACCGGCACCACCACGCTGCCGAACTCGGTGGCCAGCCGGGCGTTGAAGGCAAGCTCCCGGGGGTGGGCCGGGTCGCCCGGCTCGTCGAAGTCACTGCCCACCACTACCACCGCCGGGCACTGCCGCTCCACCGCCCGGTAGCGCTCGACGATGGCGGAGATGAGCTGCTCCCGTCGACCGTCGGCGACCAGCGCCGAAGCCTCGGCGTAGCTCGCCCCGGCCAGCTCGGACAGCGGCACCTCGACCCGGTAGCGCTCGCTCAGCAGGGCGAGGATCGGGTCCTGGCCGGTGTCGGCCACCAACGGCCGGAACACGCCGATCCGCCCGACCTGGCGGGACAGCAACTCCGCCAACCCGAGGGCAATCGTCGACTTGCCCCCGCCGGACCCCACGCTGGTGAGGTAAACACTCCGAGCCACGTTCCCACCCCCTGCCCGTTGATCAAGAAGTTTGCGTCAGCTCCGGCCCCCATCGTGACCGAAACTTCTTGATCACCGGGTGGGGAACGGGGTTAGGGGTTAGGCGTCTTCGTCGTCGGGGTCGTCCAGGCGGGCCAGGTAGGTTGCCAGGCGCTCGATGGGGGTTTCGAAGTCGGGGTTGAGGTCGACGAAGTCGCGCAGACGCTCGCCGAGCCACTCCAGGGTCACCTGCTCTTCGCCCCGGCGCTCGACCAGCTCCTCGATGCCACGGTCGGTGAAGTACATGGGTACGTCCTTGTGCTCGGCCCGGTCCGGCTCGGGCGGCCGGGCGGGTGCTGGGTGGATGGTCAACCGGCCGGCGGGTGGGCGAGCCGGCGGACCTACGAGAGCCGGGGCAGGACCGTGGTGAAACGGCCCTGCCCCGGCTTCCGTGCTCAGGTCAGGTCACGGGCGGGGGAGAGCCGCCTCGATCAGCGCGTTCTGCTCGACCTCGTGGGTCTTGGCCGAGCCGACCGCCGGGGCGGCCGCGGCCGGACGGGAGATCCGCCGCAGCCGAACGTCAGTGAGGTGCTCCAGCAGGTTGAGCGCGACGAACGACCAGCCACCCTGGTTGGCCGGCTCCTCCTGCACCCAGGCGAAGTCCTCCGCGTTCGGGAACTGCGCGAGGGCGGCCCGGATCTCCTCCACCGGCAGCGGGTACAGCTGCTCCAACCGGAGGATCGCGGTGTCGGTGACGCCGCGCTCCTGCCGGGCCTGGAAGAGGTCGTAGTAGACCTTGCCGGAGCAGAGCAGCACCCGCTTCACGGCCTCCGGCGCCGGGGCGGCCGTGTCGCGCAGCACCGGCTGGAAGGTGCCGGTGGTGAAGTCCTCCACCGACGAGACGCAGAGCTTGTGCCGCAGCAGCGACTTCGGCGTGAACACCACCAGCGGCTTGCGCTTGGGCGACAGGGCCTGGCGGCGCAGCAGGTGGAAGTAGTTCGCCGGGGTCGTCGGGATGGACACCCGCATGTTGTCCTCGGCGCACATCTGCAGGAACCGCTCCGGCCGGCCGGAGGTGTGGTCCGGGCCCTGACCCTCGTGGCCGTGCGGCAGCAGCAGGGTGATGGCGGAGCGCTGGCCCCACTTCACCTCACCGGACGAGATGAACTCGTCGATCACCGACTGGGCGCCGTTGACGAAGTCGCCGAACTGGGCCTCCCAGGCGACGAGGGCGTTGATGTTCTCCACCGAGTAGCCGTACTCGAAGCCCATCGCCGCGTACTCGCTGAGCAGCGAGTCGTGCACGAAGAACCGGGAGCGGTCGCCGTCGCTGGTCAGCGACTTCAGCGGCAGGTAGTCGTCGCCGGTGCGGGAGTCGACGACGGAGGCGTGCCGCTGGACGAACGTGCCGCGACGAGAGTCCTGCCCGGCGAGCCGGACGGTGACCCCGTCGTGCAGCAGCGCCCCGAGCGCGATGATCTCGCCGAAGCCCCAGTCGATGTTGCCCTCGACCGACATCTTGGCCCGCCGGTCCAGTAGCTGCTGGATCCGCTTGTGCGGGGTGAAGCCCTCCGGCAGGTTGATGTGCGCCTCGCCGATGGCCTTGACTACCGACGCGTCGGTGGCGGTGTCGACCTGCGGCTCCGGCTCCTCCTCGCGGCGCGGCCGGTTGAGCTGGCGCGGCGCCGAGGCGGCGTCCCGGGTGGCCTTGAAGACCTTCTCCAGCTGCGCCTGGTAGTCGCGCAGTAGCTCCTCCGCGTCCTCCACGGTGATGTCACCGCGACCGATCAGCTCCTCGGTGTAGAGCTTGCGGACCGAGCGCTTCGAGTCGATGATCTTGTACATCTGGGGGTTGGACATCGACGGGTCGTCGCCCTCGTTGTGCCCGCGCCGGCGGTAGCAGACCATGTCGATCACGACGTCCTTGTTGAACGTCTGCCGGTACTCGAACGCCAGCCGGGCCACCCGGACCACTGCCTCCGGGTCGTCGCCGTTGACGTGGAAGATCGGCGCCTGGATCATCCGGGCCACGTCGGTGCTGTAGAGGCTGGACCGGCTGTACTCCGGGGCGGTGGTGAAGCCGACCTGGTTGTTCACCACCACGTGCACGGTGCCGCCGGTGCGGTAGCCGCGCAGCTGGGACAGGTTGAGCGTCTCGGCGACCACGCCCTGCCCGGCGAAGGCGGCGTCACCGTGCACCGCCAGCGGCAGCACGGTGTAGCCCTCGAGCTTGAGGTCGATCCGGTCCTGCTTGGCCCGGACGATGCCCTCCAGCACCGGGTCGACGGCCTCCAGGTGCGACGGGTTGGCCACCACCGACACCTTGACCGCGTGCTCGCCGTCGGGGGTGGTGAACTTGCCGTTCTGACCCAGGTGGTACTTCACGTCGCCGGAGCCCTGCGTCGAGCGCGGGTCCAGGTGACCCTCGAACTCCGAGAAGATCTTCTCGTAGGGCTTGCCGACGATGTTGGCCAGCACGTTGAGCCGACCCCGGTGGGCCATGCCGATGACGACCTCGTCCAGCCCGTTCTCGGCGGAGGACTCCAGCACCTCGCCGAGCAGCGGGATCAACGACTCGCCACCCTCCAGCGAGAAGCGCTTCTGGCCGACGTACTTCGTCTGCAGGAAGGTCTCGAACGCCTCGGCGGCGTTGAGTCGGTTGAGCACGTGCTTCTGCTCGTCGGCGGACGGCTTCTCGTACTTGCGCTCGATCCGTTCCTGGACCCAGCGCCGCTCCTCCGGGTCCTGGATGTGCATGTACTCGATGCCGACGCGGCGGCAGTACGAGTCGCGCAGCACGCCGAGGATCTCGCGCAGCTTCATCCGCTGCCGGCCGGCGAAGCCGTTGACCGGGAACTCGCGGTCCAGGTCCCACAGGGTGAGCCCGTGCTGGAGGACGTCCAGGTCGGGGTGCTTGCGGATCTTGAATTCCAGTGGGTCGGTGTCGGCCATCAGGTGACCGCGCACCCGGTACGCGTGGATCAGCTCGTGCACCCGGGCGGTCTTGTTGATCTGACCCTCGGAGTTGACAGCGACGTCGCGCATCCAGCGCACCGGCTCGTACGGGATGCGCAGCGCGGTGAAGATCTGGTCGTAGAAACCGTGCTCGCCCAGGATCAGCTCGTGCATCACCTTGAGGAACTCGCCGGACTGCGCGCCCTGGATGATCCGGTGGTCGTACGTGCTGGTCAGCGTGATGATCTTGCTGACCGCCAGCTCGGCCAGGGTCGCCTCGGACATCCCCTGGTAGGGGGCCGGGTACTCCATCGCGCCGACGCCGATGATCGCGCTCTGCCCCTGCATGAGCCGCGGCATCGAGTGCACGGTGCCGATGCCGCCCGGGTTGGTCAGCGAGATCGTGGTGCCGGAGTAGTCCTCCATGGTCAGCTCGTTGCGCCGCGCCCGTCGGACCACGTCCTCGTACGCCTGCCAGAACTGCCGGAAGTCCATCTGCTCGCAGCCCTTGATGGAGGGGACCACCAGGTTGCGGCTGCCGTCCGGCTTGGCGAGGTCGATCGCGATGCCGAGGTTGACGTGTGCCGGGCGGAGCACCGCCGGCTTGCCGTTGGCCTCGGCGAAGGAGTTGTTCATCTCGGGGTGCTGGACCAGCGCGCGCACCATCGCGTAGCCGACCAGGTGGGTGAAGCTGACCTTGCCGCCCCGCCCACGGGCGAGGTGGTTGTTGATCACGATGCGGTTGTCCACCAGCAGCTTGGCCGGGACCGCGCGCACGCTGGTAGCGGTCGGCACGCTCAGCGAGGCGTCCATGTTCTGGACGATCTTCGCCGCGACGCCCCGCAACGGCGTGGTCTGCGGGCCGTCGGCGCTCGGCGCGGCGGCCTTGGCGGCCGGCTTGGCCGGCGCGGCCTTCTCCGGCGCGGCCTTCGGCGTGGCCGGAGCGGCGGTCTTGGCCGGCGCCGGCTGGGCGGCGGCCGGCTTGCTCGCGGTCGCCGGCTTGGCCGGGGCGCTCGGCTGGGCGACGGTGGCGGCTGCCTCCGGCTGACCGTCCGGCTCCGGGGCGGCGGCCGGCTTGTCCGATGATTCGGCGCCGCGCGGGGTGCCCGCTCCCGGTGCCGGTCGGTAGTCGGCGAAGAAGTCGTGCCAGGCCGAATCGACGCTCGATGGGTCGGCGAGGTAGCGCTGGTACATCTCCTCGACGATCCACTCATTCGGGCCGAAACCCGCCAGTGGGTTCTCCTGCGAAGTCTGCTGGGTCGACACGGCCGGTAATCGCCTCTTTCACGCGGGTTTGTGTGGCACGCGGTGGGTCCGTCGCGCCCGATTAGGAGCACGGACGGATGGCTCCCAGGCTACGCCGTACCGATCCCGCAGGCATTTCCGCCTCGGTCCCGTGGCCGGTTTCACAGAAGATGCCAGAAGTTCAGCAACGCCTGCGCGCACAGTGTCGAACTGGTAACACCCGGCCCTCGCGCGGCCGGTGACGTCGACCCCGGAGCGGCCAGCGTGTCGTTGCCGCTCCGGGGTCGCAGACGCCATCAGGCGATGTCGCGCCGCCGGGTCAGCAGGATTCCGGCGATTCCGCTGACCAGCGCGTAGCCGATCAGCACCAGGGCGCCGACCCACCAGGACGGTGTGAACTCCGAGGTGCCCTCCGTGATCATGACCTGGGATGCCACAGCGGGCCAGACCACCTGCCACTTGAGCACCGCCTGGCTGTCGAGCACGTTCGACAGGAGCAGGAACAGCAGACCCACCACCTGGGTGCCGATCAGATAGAGCACCGCCGCCGTGATCACCGCTCCGAGCTGGTTGGTGATCAGCGTGCCGATGCCCACCCCGAGGATCGTCCAGATGGCGTAGGCCAGCAGGTTGAACAGCAGCGCCCGCTGCACCGGCCACTCGCCGAGCTGAGTGCCGTAGTCGTTCGCGGACAGGAAGATCGCGCCGGCGGCCAGGTCGATGAGCGTGGTCGCCAGCCAGAACATGAAGCCGAGCAGGCTGGCGGCGACGAGCTTGCTGACGATGACCGACGTACGCCGGGGAGTCGTCAGGAACGTCGTGGTCGCGGTCTGGTGGAAGAACTCGTTGGTGACCATCAGGATGCCGATGAGCATCACGAACATCAGCCCGAGGTACTGCCCCGAGGTGTAGAGGTTCGCCGCCTGCGCCGGCGCGGTCGCCTGCTCGGCGCTGACGCCGATCTCTTCGGCGTCGCCGCCGAGCGTCGTGACCGCCAACCACGCGTTGATCGCGAACGCCAGGGCGATCGAGAGGAACGCCCCGAGGGCCAGCCACCACCAGGTGCTGGTGGTACGGATCTTGAGTAGCTCGGATCGGACCAGGTTCATCGGATGCCCGCCTTTCCGGCCGTCAGCTCCAGGAAGACCCGTTCCAGATCGGGCCGTTCGGTGGTCAGTTCGTGCAGCTCGACCCCGGCCGCGAGAGCGGACCGGCCGATCGTCGGGGCGTCCACCCCGCCGACCAGCAGCACACCCTGCTCGTCGGTCTCGATGGTCGCCGACTGCGCCTTGAGGGCGGCGGCCAACACCTCGGCCTGCGGGGTGCGGACACGGACCCGGGCGCTCTGGGCCATCGACCCGAGCACCTGGTCGACCGGACCCTGCCGGACCAACTGCCCGGCCGCGATGATCACCACATCGTCGGCGAGTAGCTGCATCTCCGACAGCAGGTGGCTGGAGACCAGGACCGTACGACCCTCGTGGGCGAGGTTCTTGAGGAACCCACGCATCCACCGGATGCCCTCCGGGTCCAGCCCGTTGGCCGGCTCGTCGAGGATCAGCACGCGGGGGTCACCGAGCATCGCGGCGGCGATGCCGAGCCGCTGCTTCATGCCCAGCGAGTAACCCTTGAACTTGCGCTTCGCCGCCGGGGTCAACCCGACCAGTGCCAACGCCTCGTCGGCCCGCTGCTTGGGCAGCCCTGCCGCCGCGCAGATGACCCGGAGGTGGTTGATGCCGGTGCGGCCCTTGTGCGCGCTGGACGCCTCCAGCACCGCGCCGACCTGCCGCAGCGGGGTGGCGAGGTCGGCGTAGCGGTGGCCGCTGATGGTGGCCGTGCCGGCGGTCGGCGTGACCAGATTCAGCAGCATGCGCAGCGTGGTGGTCTTGCCTGCGCCGTTCGGGCCGAGGAAGCCGGTCACCCGTCCCGGCGCCACGGTGAAGGACAGGTTGTTCACCGCCCGGACGTTCTTGTACTGCTTCGTCAGACCGGACACCACGATCTGACCGTCGCTGGTGGGGCTTCGCTGCCCGTCAGTCATCGTTCTCCTCCCGTGTGTGGCGTCGAGGTACGCCGTGGCACAGCGTGACGGCCCGTGGCAACAAGGTCAATCAGGCGCGGTCAGTACGTTTGCCTCCGTCGCGGGACGGAGGCGACTCATCCCTACGGACTACGGCATGGGGTCAGCGGGCGATCCAGGTTGCCCGCGCCGCGCCGAGCAGCGACCCGTCCGGGCCGTACAGGCTGGTGTGCACGAGCGCCTTGCGCCCATCGACACGGAGCAACGCCCCGGTCACCACGCATTCGTCGCCCGGCTCGGGCAGCGTCGCGACCTCGGCGGCGATCCGGCCCAGCAGGTACGGGCGGCCCGGCGCGAGTACAGCCCAACCACCGGGGCAGTCCAGCGCGGCCCAGACCGTGGCAGCGCTGACCTGTGCGGGCGCGCGGAACGGCGCGGCGGTCCGGCCATCGGGAAGCCGGCCGGGGAAGATCCGCAGCCCGTCGGCCCGCTGGGGCCCGCAGACGTAACAGCTGGGAAACGGATGCTCGACCAGGCCGGGGTAGCGGGCCGCGGCAGCCACCGCCGTCTCCAGGTCGACACTGGGTACGACGGCATCGATCACCCCGGCCGGGCGCACCTCGGCCACCAGTTCGCCGGCCGGGTCCCGGACCTCGCCGTCGACCAGTGTCAGCTCGGTGTCCAGCGGTGGTGGCCGGCGCAGTGTCACCTCCACCGGCCCGCTGCCGTCCGCCCCGGCAGCGAAGATCCCCGCGCTCCAGCCGCCGTTGCCGGAACCGGCGGGCCCGTTGTAGCGGGTTTCGATGCGCATCGTCGACCTCCGGTGGTGCGTGTCGGCGCCGTCGCCGGCCTGGTCCGGCAGCCTCGCACGGTCTGCGCCGGGCGTCGCTAGCGGTCTCGCCTGCCGGCGTTCATCCGATCGACACCGGTGGTCCCCGTGGATGGCAACCCGGGCACCTACACAGATCCCATGGCCGTTCTGCATGCCGCTGGCGCACCCCTGAAGACCAGCGGATACACCCTGCTGATCGCCGACGACCCTACCCAGGTCGCGGCCGCGCAACGCCTGCGCCACGAGGTGTTCGCCACCGAGCTCGGCGCCACCCTCCTTCCCGGCGGGGCCGGGTTGGACGTGGACCCCTTCGACGCGTACTGCGACCACCTGATCGTCCGCGAGGACAGCACCGGCGAGGTGGTCGGCACGTACCGGCTGCTGCCGCCGGGCCGTACGACCCGGCGCTACGCCGAGGACGAGTTCGACCTGAGGCCGCTCGACCCGCTCCGCGACGACCTGGTCGAGGCGGGCAGGTCCTGCGTGCACCCGGACCACCGCTCCGGCGCGGTGATCAACCTGATGTGGGCCGGCATCGTCCGGTACCTGCACCTGCGTGGCTCCCGTTGGCTCGGCGGCTGCGCGTCGGTGCCGGTGGCTGACGGCGGGCGGACGGTGGCCGAGGTGTGGACCCAGGCCCGGGCCCGGCACCTGCCGCCGCCGCCGCTGCGGGTCCGCCCGTTGCGGCCCTGGTTCACCGAGGCGGCTGCCGCCGGCCCGGTCGCCGCCGCCCCGACCGGGCGGGTGGCGGTTCCGCCGCTGTTGCGCGGCTATCTCCGGCTCGGCGCGTGGATCTGCGGCGAGCCGTCGTACGACAGCGACTTCGGGTGCGCGGACTTCTACGTCCTCTTTTCCCTGGACCGGATGAACCCGCGCTACCTGCGGCACTTCCTCGGCGGTGAGCAGCGGTGACCGCCGTGCCGCGCGACCTGTGGCGGCCCTCCTCGGGCTGCGGCGACGACTGCCTGCCAGCGGCCGGCGAGGTGCCCACGGTGCCGGTGGCCCGCCGGGTGCTTCGGCTGGTCGCCGCGCTCGGCATGCTGCTGGCCGGGATCCCGGTGGTGGCGCTGCTGCCAGTGCTCCCCACTCGGGAACGGCAGGCGCTGCTCAGCGGCTGGGCCCGGGCCACCGCGCGCGCCTTCGGCGTCCGCCTCGTGGTCCGGGGTCGGTTGCCCCGGCGGCGCGCGCTGCTGGTCGCGAACCATGTCTCCTGGCTGGACATCCTCGCGGTGCTGGCGGTCGCGCCCACCCGGATGGTGGCGAAACGGGAGATCCGTTCCTGGCCGGTGGTCGGTCTGCTGGCAGCGGCGGCGGGCACTGTCTTCGTGGACCGCGCCCGGCCGCTGGCCCTGCCGAGGACCGTCGCCCGGGTCGCCGACGCGCTGCGCGCCGGGCGGTCGGTGGCGGTCTTTCCGGAGGGTACGACGTGGTGTGCCGGGAACGGTTCCACCGACTGCCGCCCCGGCGGTGGGTTCCGGCCCGCGACGTTCCAGGCGGCCATCGACACGGGCAGCCCGGTGGTCCCGTTGCGGCTCGGCTATCGCTGTGCGGCCACCGGGTCGACCACCACGGTCGCCGCCTTCCTCGGTGCGGACACCCTGCTGCGTTCGGTGGCACGGGTGGTCGCGGCGCGGGAGCTGGTGGTCTCGGTGACGATCGCCGCCGCGCTGCACCCGGCCCGTGACGCCGACCGGCGGTTGCTGGCTCGGGCCGCCGAGTCGGCCGTACACCTGGTGCCGACGGCGGGTGCCGTGGCGCGGGCCCGGCTGCGGCCGGTGCCGACGGTGACCCCGGCCGTTCCCGCGCGGGCTCCGCTTGCTGATCGGGAGCTCGACCTGGCGGCCTGAGGGAACAAGCCGACGCCGAGCGGCGACCAACTCGCGACCCTGTCTTGTGGTGTCGCGATGTATCGCGTTACATTCTCCTCCTGTTCGGCGTGCCTCCCGCGCGTCGTCGAGAGGGGGACGCCATGGCCGGATGGACTGTCGAGAGCCCGCAACGGCTCACACTGGACGCTCCGGTCGTCCGGCTGGACGTGCGACTGATCAGTGGGCGGCTCAACGTGGTCGCCACCGACGGGCCGACCCGGATCGACGTGACCCAGGTCGGCCGTCGGCCGATCCTGATCGACCACACCGACGGTCGGCTCAGCATCCGCCAGGAGCGCGGTCGGGGCTGGTCGGACGTCCTGCGCTGGTTCCGGATGATCCACCGCTATCCCCGGGTGGACGTCTCCATCGCCGTGCCCGCCGACGTCCTCGCCGACCTGGGCCTCGTCGCGGGCTCGCTGGTCGCCTCCGGCCTGCGCCGGCAGACCACCGCCAACGTCGTCGCCGGCCAGATCACCCTGATGGGGCTGCGCGGCAGCACCTCCGCGAAGCTCACCTCGGGGCCGGTGGAGGCACTCGGCGTCCGCGGTGACCTCACAGTGGAGACGGTCTCCGGGGAGGTGATCCTCGCCGACAGCGCCGCCGACCGGGTACGGGCACAGACCGTCTCCGGCACCATAACCTGCGACCTGGACAACCCGAGGCGCAGCGAGATCCGGTTGACCACCATCTCGGGCAGCATCACCGTCCGGGTCCGTGCGGACAGCGACCTCGCCGTCCAGCTGAACACCGCCTCCGGCCGGATCACCAGCGGTTTTCCGCAGCTGCGCACCTCGACGTTCCCACTGCCCAGCAGCGAGGGAGTGCTCGGAGCCGGCGACGGTAAGCTCTGGGCTTCCGCGACCTCGGGGAGCATCGCCCTGCTCGCCCGAGCCGTCGACGACGATGGTGAGGAGCTGCCGTGACCGCCGTGTTCAGCCACGGGCGACTCCGGCTCTACCTGCTCAAGCTCCTCGACGACGGCCCGAAGCACGGCTACGAGCTGATCCGCCTGCTGGAGGACCGCTTCCTCGGGCTGTACGCGCCCAGCGCCGGCACCATCTACCCCCGCCTGCAACGGCTGGAGACCGAGGGTCTGGTCAGCCACACCGCAGCCGGCGGCCGCAAGACGTACGACATCACCGACGCCGGCCGGGCCGAGCTGCGCCAGCGGGCCGGTGAGCTGGCCGCGTTGGAAACGGACATCGCGGCCTCCGTGGCGGACCTCTCCAGCCTGGCCGGCGAGATCCGCAGCGAGGTACGCGGATCGGCACGCGACCTCAAGCGGGAGTTGAGCGAGGCCACCCGGCAGACTCGGCGGGCCCGCTGGGAGGCGCCCGCACCGCCGCCCCGGCCGGCGTCGACCACCGGGCCGCAGGCCGAGCTGCTCGACGAACTCGACAAGCGGCTGGCCGCGTTCACCGCCGAGGTGGGCCGACTGATGCGCGCCCGAGAGTTCAGCGACAACCAGCTGCGCACCGCGATCCGGCTGCTCGACGGTGCCCTGGACGGGCTGCGTCGCCTGCTGCGCTGACCGGCGTCGCCGGATGGTCAGCGACTCACAGCCTTTTTGCAGGAAGCGTCCAGCGCTGGCGCAGTGACGTCACCGATGATGGGCGCATGCCCGCTACCCAGACCGAGGCGCGACTGCTCGTCGTCGAGGACGACCCCAACATCCTCGAACTGCTCTCCGCGAGCCTGCGGTTCGCGGGCTTCGACGTGGCCACCGCGACAAGTGGAAGCGCGGCGCTCAACGCCGCCAAGGACCACCGGCCCGACCTGGTGGTGCTCGACGTGATGCTCCCCGACCTGGACGGCTTCGAGGTCATCCGGATGCTCCGCGAGGGCGGCACGCGTACCCCGGTGGTGTTCCTGACCGCCCGGGACGCCACCGACGACAAGATCCGTGGGCTGACCCTGGGTGGCGACGACTACGTCACGAAGCCGTTCAGCCTGGAGGAGCTGACCGCCCGGATCCGCGCCGTGCTGCGCCGCACCACTACCGGCGAGCAGGCCCCGTCCCGGCTCACCTTCGCCGACCTGGAGTTGGACGAGGAGACCCACGAGGTGCACCGTGCCGGCCAGCGGGTGCAGCTCTCGCCGACCGAGTTCAAGCTGCTGCGGTACCTGATGCTCAACGCCAACCGGGTGCTGTCCAAGGCGCAGATCCTCGACCACGTCTGGAACTACGACTTCCGGGGCGACGACAACATCGTCGAGTCCTACATCTCGTACCTGCGGCGCAAGGTCGACACCACCCAACCCCGGCTGATCCACACTCTTCGCGGCGTCGGGTACGTCCTGCGCAAGCCGGCGGCGTGAACGCGGTCCAGCAGGCGAAGGGACGGGTGCGCAGCGTTCCACTGCGGGTGAAGCTGGTCACCTCGGTGCTCGCGCTGGTCGCCGTCGCGCTTCTGGTGATCAGCTCGCTGACCGCGTACTTCCTTCGCAACTACCTGGAGGGCCAGGTCGACGGGCAGGTCCGGTCGACCGCCCAGGGCCTCGGCAAGGTGCTTCTGAACCTGCGCAGCGGTGAGGTCGGCGCGGTGCTGCCCAGCGACTACGTCGTGATCGTGGCCGACGACCGGCAGGTGTACGACCCCCAGTACGACAAGCGCAACTTCGACCCTGAACAGCTGCCAACGTTTCCCGCCAGCCGTAAGGACTTCGAGGCGGCGGAGGGCGAGCCGCACACGGTGGTCTCACACGATCGACTCACCCGGTGGCGGGTCTACTACGCGGCTCAACCGGACGGCTCGGTGCTGGCGGTGGGTCAGCCGCTGACCGAGGTGGACCGGGCGGTGAAGCAGCTCGTCTGGATAGACCTCCTGGTCGGTGGCGCAGTGCTGATCATGCTGGCCTCGGTCGGCGCGGCGATCGTCCGGACCAGCCTCAAGCCCCTCGTCGAGATCGAACAGACCGCTGCGGCGATCGCCGGCGGTGACCTGACCCGCCGGGTGCCCGACCCGGAGGAGGGCCAGGCCGAGCCGACCTCGGAGCTGGGCCGGCTCTCCCGTGCGCTGAACGCGATGCTCACCCAGATCGAGGCCGCGTTCACCGCCCGAGCCGCCTCGGAGACCTCGGCCCGGTGGGCGGAGAGCGCCGCCCGGGACGCCGCCGCCGCCGCTCAGGCGTCCGAGGCGCGGGCCATCCGGTCCGAGGAGCGGATGCGGCAGTTCGTCGCCGACGCCTCGCACGAGCTACGGACTCCGCTCACCACCATTCGTGGCTTCGCCGAGCTGTACCGGCAGGGTGCGGCAAGTGCGCCGGAGCAGACCGCTGGCCTGCTGCGCCGGATCGAGGACGAGGCGGCCCGGATGGGGCTGCTTGTTGAAGACCTGCTGCTGCTCGCCCGGTTGGACATGGAACGACCGCTCTCGCTGACCCCGGTGGAGCTGCCGGTGCTCGCCTCCGACGCGGTGCAGGCGGCGCGGGCGATGGCACCGGACCGGCGGATCGAGCTGGAGATCGCGCCCGAATCCGGCCCGCTCGTCGTCTCCGCCGACGACGCGCGGCTGCGGCAGGTGATCGGCAACCTGGTCACCAACGCGCTCACCCACACCCCGACAGAGGCCGAGATCCGGGTACGGCTGCGCGCCGAACCGGGTGGCTTCGCCGTCGTGGAGGTGGCCGACACCGGTCCCGGCCTCTCGGCAGAGCAGGCGGAACGCGTTTTCGAACGGTTCTACCGGGCCGACGCGGCCCGTACCCGGCGGGCCGACGGCAACACCGGCACCGGCCTCGGCCTGGCCATCGTGGCGGCGCTGGTCGCCGCCCACCACGGCTCGGTCGAGGTGGCCGAGACGCCCGGCGGCGGTGCCACCTTCCGGGTTCGGCTGCCGCTGCTGCCGCAGGTCGACGGAGCGGGCGAGTGACTTTCAGCCAACTTCCAGGACGGTTCCAGGTTGATTGCAGTGCGGAGGGAGAAGGTAGTCCCATGACCGAGTTCGAGTCCGACCCGCAGCGCCGGCCGGCCCCCACCGACGCCGAGCCGTCGCACCCCACCGCCGAGCTGCCGCGCGACGAGCGCGCGCAGTCCGACTCCCCGACCACTCCCGTACCGGTCGTCTCGACCGGCGGCGACCCGACTGTCGCCTCCACCACCGGTGACGCGGAGACCACCGCCGCCACCCCGTCCGCCGGCCCGGTCGGCTACACCGGCTCCGGCGTGCCCGGCGGCCAGCCGGCCGCCGCTCAGCCGACCGGATACGAGCCGTCGACAGGCTACGAGCGCCCGGCCGCCGCGTCCGCGCCGCCGTACCCGGTCTCCGGTCACCCGGCGCCCGGCCAGCCCGGCTACCCGCAGCCGGCCGCCGGCCACTACCCAGGTGCCCAGTGGTACCCGGGCCAGCAGTCCGGCTGGGCCGGCGGGGGCCAGCCGGGCATGCCGTACGCCCAGCACCAGCAGCACCCCGGGCAGCACGCCCAGCACCCCGGACAGCACCCGCACCACCCGGGCCAGCCGGTCCCGCCGTGGGGCCCGCAGGTCGCGCCGCCCGGCAGCGGCCCCCGGCCGGGCCGGATCGCCAAGTTCGCCGGCGCCGGTGTCGCGGTGTTCGCCCTGATGCTCGGTTCCGGTGTTGCCGGTGGGGCGCTCGCGCTCGCCCTCGACGGCGACGGTGGCGGCATCACCCGCACCTACTCCGCGGCTCCCGTGATCAATGGCGCCGACCTGCCGAAGATCGCCGCGTCGGTGCAGGACAGCGTCGTCTCGATCACCACCGGCAGCGGTGAGGGCTCCGGGGTGGTGCTCAGCGCCGACGGGTACGTGCTGACGAACAACCACGTTGTCGCGTCCGCCGCCGGCGACGCCGTGCGGGTGGTCTTCGCCGACGGCAAGACCGCCGACGCGAAGATCATTGGCACCGACCCGAAGACCGACCTGGCCGTGGTGAAGGCCAACGGGGTGAGCGACCTCAAGCCGGCCAAGTTCGGCGACAGCGACGCCATGCAGGTCGGCGACCAGGTGCTCGCTTTGGGCAGCCCGCTCGGTCTGCAGGGTTCGGTGACCTCGGGCATCCTCAGCGCCCGGGACCGCACCATCCGGGCCGGTGAGGGTCAGCCGCAGGACCCGACCCAGCAGCAGGGCCAGCCGGTCAGCTCGATCTCCGGCCTGCTCCAGACGGACGCCCCGATCAACCCCGGCAACTCCGGTGGCGCCCTGGTCAACACCCGGGGCGAGGTGATCGGCGTCAACACCGCCATCGCGACCTCCGGGCAGAGCACCGGCAACATCGGTGTCGGGTTCGCCATCCCCAGCAACAAGGCCAAGGACGTCGCGGGCAAGCTCCAGCGTGGCGAGAAGGTCAGCCACCCGTCGCTCGGCGTCGGCGTCAACCAGGCCGAGGGCGGCGGCGCCCTCGTCGCGTCGGTCACCCCGGGCAGCCCGGCTGAGAAGGCCGGCCTCCAGCGCGGCGACGTCGTCACCCGGTTCGGCGACAAGCCCGTCAACGACTCGGACGACCTGGTCGGCGCGGTGCAGGCCGGCAAGGTCGGCGACCGGGTCGAGGTCCAGTTCAAGCGCAACGGTGTCGAGAAGACGGAGACCGTGACGCTCGCCGAGACGTCCTAACCAGCTATGTGAAACCTGCTTCCTTCCTCCGGCGGCGGGTGGCGGCCCGGGCCGGGTCGACCCACAGCAGGTGTCGTCCGCCGTTGCCCCGGGCGCTGCGGCCGGTCGTCGGGGCTCCGGGCCACGGCACCTGTTCATCG